>JAUVOZ010000053.1 GCA_030598885.1 Anaerolineae bacterium
GAATGTCATGGCCGATTTGGATATCATCGCCCCTCGAACAGCAACAAAAATCACTTTTTCTATTGAACCTGCCCATAATGTCTTATGCAGCCTGATATTAATCAGTTCTGATATTTCAGGGGTTAGCGAGTGGATCCAACTAACGGCCAGTCAGTTATCGCCAGAGCGTATACGTAATAATGGAATCCTCTGCGGGTCCGCTACGTCCTATCTCCAAGGCGTGGCATGGCCCAGTTTCGAGGCATTTTTGGATCATCTGGCCGGGCAAGATCCATACGTTATGCGAAATCGAGAGTTGGACTCACTTATTGATAAATGCGCTAATCATGCAGACGAGGAAGTCAGCCATCTACCAACACAGGAGGAACTCTTAGCTGATCGTGGAATGTATCTTTCGCTCATGGAGCGTATTTATAAGCATAAGGGAAGTGCTTTCGACCGTGCCGAGTATGAAATGAACCACGAGCTGCTGAACGATCCAGTTGAAAGAAAGGATTTAATGATCAGCCACTTGCGCATGATGTGGAGCGAATACATGGCACCGGAATGGAAACGCGGTCTTCAAATGCTGCAGGAATCGGTTGCTTCCTTCACCTCACTTGACTTTTTTGGGATGTCAACTACCGAAATCATGCTCAAAGTTACCGCACGGGATATCCTGCCCGACGAATGGGGAAGCTGGTTGGGGGACATTGAAGAGGTTATCTTCATCCCTTCCGCGCACATTGGTCCCTACCTTTTACTAATCGACCATAACGAAAAAACCGCCCGTATCGTCTTTGGAGCACGAGTTCCTAAGGGGGCAAGTGTAAGCTCATCATCGCTTCATCGCTCTGAATTGCTCATGCGTCTGAACGCTATGGCTGATGATACTCGCTTACACATTCTGGAGCTTATGGCCAAGGAAGGCGAGTTGGGAGCGAAAGAGATCATAGCTCGCCTAGACCTGAGCCAGTCAAGCGCTTCGCGCCACCTGCGACAGCTTAGTGCCACAGGATACTTGATCGAAAGACGTCATGAGGGGGCCAAGGTTTACCGCCTGAACCGCGATCGCATCAAGAATATCGCTAGGTCGATAGAGAGATTGGTGGATTAGTCGTGCACAAGGCATCATGTGTTGGGAGTTCTGTAACGAAGGGGGAGAAAGAATATTTTTGAAAGAATTAGAGGAGATGTGAGATGTATTTGTTTTCCGCAAACGATGGAGTACCTAATTTTCACTTTACACGAGCGATCACTAAGATGCGTCTCGATGAGTTACGAAAAGAAGCAGAGCGGGAGCGAATGTTGCATCAAGCACATGCTACACGTGAGACGCTTCTAGACAGATTGATGATCAGTATTGGCGGCTACTTAGTCTCAGCTGGTGAGAAGTTGCTCGAGCGACATATTCCAGTTATGCCTCAATGTTCTAAGGCATGTCCATCCGATTTCTAGCCTGAGGCGTTTTCCATCCTACTTGTCCTTTGGTAAAACTCCCTCCAAGTACATTATCAGCGTTTCACCTGAACTTTCTCCTGATCTCCCGGAGGGGATCAGGAGAAGTCTTTTAAATAAGCATCTTGTTTATAAGTCTGCTGATAAAAGTAGCCGTCAATGAGAAAAAGTGTTCTTCTGAGCTTTCATTTACCTACTAATTCTTCTAATCTATCCACATAACCAGCCAACACGGCGAAAGTCTCCTCCACAGCTTGAGGTGTGGCGAGGTCAACGCCGGCCTGCTTGAGTAAATTTATCGGGTAATCTGAACTACCGGCTTTCAAGAAATTTAGGTATTTGTGAGCCGCGCCCTCTGCTCCGGAAAGAACTCGGTTGGCGAGTGCGTGCGCACCGGAGATGCCAGTCACGTATTGGTAGACGTAATAATCCCGAAATAGATGCGAGAACGTAGCCCAGGTGATACCATCGCGCTGGCGATCGAGGTGCATCACGTCCCCGTAACCTTCGCTGAAGAGATCGGCCATGAGCTCGATCATCGAGTCGGCAGTTAAACCCTCGCCTCGCTCAACCCGTTCATGTACTTCCAACTCGAAGCGGGCTAAGGTTGGCATGATGAAGAAATAACGGTGCAGGTTATCCATCGTCTCTTCAATCACGCTGATCTGGAATTGCGGATCGGTTTCCTTGTCGAGGAGATAAGCTCTCACCATTGCTTGATGGAAGTTGGAGGCTACCTCCGCTGCAAATAGTGAATAGCGGCTATAAACGATCGGCTGGTTCTGCCAGGTTAGGTAAGAATGCATGGAGTGGCCCAACTCATGGGCAAGTGTGCCGAGGCTTAAAGTGTCATTGTTGAAGCTCATTACGATGAAGGGATGTGTGCCGGGAGAACCGTGAGAGAAGGCGCCTGCTGTTTTACCCTGGTTGGGGTAGATGTCGACCCAACGGTCGGTGAGGCACCCCTTTCGTATTTGGTCGGTGTATTCGTCGCCCAACGGAGCTAAGCCGTCGCAAATCCATTCGACGGCTTGGTCGAAGGAGACATTGGGGCGGTCTGTGGTGAGGGGCGCCCAGATATCATAAGTATGCAAGGTTTCAACACCAAGCGCTTTACGCCGGATTTCCCAATAACGATGCCAGGTTGGGATGTTTTTGCGAAAGGTGTCGATTAGATTATGGAAAACTTCTACCGGGATGTTGTGCTCAAACAGCGCCGCTTCGAGTGTTGAACTATGACGACGGGCATGCATCAGGAACACATTTTGCTTGATAGAGGTGATCAAATTATTAGTCAGAGTATTTTTATGGGCGAGGTAGGTGTCTGCATAATTCTCCCAGGCTGTACGCCGTGCTTCGCGATCGGCACTGGTGAGCAATTTCTCCAATGTCCCCTGGGTGAGCGATAATTGGCGGCCGTCTTTGGATACGGCTGGTTCGAACCTAAATTCAGCGTCGGTCAACATCCGGGCGGTGGAACGGGCACCTGAGAAAGGGTCGGTGAGCAAACCCAGCAACTCTTCAACTTCAGTGGAGCGGATATGCACCTGCTTCCGGAAGAGGTTGCTGATATAGTGTTCGTAGATAGTGAGACGCGGCTCCTCTACCACCCATTGTAGGAGAGTCCTTTCACCTATCTTAAGAAGCTCCGGATCGAGGTAGGCGACGGCAGCGAGGCTTTTCCCATACAACCCTTGAGCCATGCTAAATCTTCCTGCCGCCTCCTGGTCTGTAGTGTCGACGTAGTGTGATAATCCGGCATAAATGACGACTTTACCGATACCGCGTATCAGGTGTTCGAATACCTCCAAGGCATCGGCAAGTGTGGCCGGACCATCCGATAGATGTCCCTGGAACTTTCCCAAGTCCGATAAGCTAGCTGAGATATTTTTGAACTCAACCTCCCAGTCTTCAACAGTGGGGAAGACGCTGGGAGCGTTCCAAGTGTGTTCGACGGCTAGTTCATTGCGCGTTGGGACGGTTGCCTCAGTCATGGATATCTCCTCTTATCGGTATTGTTTATGTGATACATGGCGATGATTAATTATAAGATACAAAACCACTTTCGCCGTATAATTCCGAAGTCTGCAATCTATATACTGCCATGGAGCCAACATGATAACCACGAGCCAGGACGTCGAACAGTCATCTGGGGATGAGCGTATCGATCAAGGGTCGAGTGGGGAACGATTTCATATAAATCGTGTGTTGACAATGGCGGCTGTCCATGCAGTTCATGACACCTATACTGCCTTCTTGCCGCCCCTCTTGCCCGAGTTCATCAGTAGATTTTTGCTTTCTAAAACAAAGGCTGGTCTGCTTACAGTTTTCCTGCAAGTCCCGTCTTTGCTCCAGCCGGTCATCGGCCATCTGTCGGACCGTGTCAGTCTGCGTTACCTCGTCATCCTGGCTCCCGCCGTTACAGCAACGATGATGAGTTTGTTGGGTGTCGCGCCCGGCTATGCTGTATTAGCATTGCTATTGACGATAACCGGCATTAGTTCGGCTGCGCTTCACGCAGTAGGACCGGTGATGGTTGGTTCGGTATCAGGACCGAGCCTGGGTCGGGGGATGAGTTTTTGGATGGTCGGAGGCGAGCTTGGGCGGGCATTTGGGCCGATTGTGGTGGTCACAGTCGTAAAATTCCTTACCCCGGAAGGCTTGCCCTGGTTGATGCCCGCAGGTTTATTAGCCTCGGTTTTTCTTTTCATCCGTCTCAGGAATGAGCCAGGTCGTCGACCCAAAGTAAATCAGGGATTGCCTTGGAGGTCGGCGTTAAAGCGAATGCGACCGGTAATGATGCCGCTGGTTGGCATCATCATCGTTCGTGTTTTTATGAATTCTGCACTTACCACTTTCCTTCCCATTTTCCTTATCGAGCAGGGGGCTGATCTGTGGTTCGCTGGTGCCTCTCTCACAATCTTGCAGGCAGCCGGTGTGTTAGGAGCAATGCTAGGGGGATCGATCAGCGACCGGCTTGGACGTCGGCTCGTCTTGTTTATCTCGCTAATGACGACGCCGATCTTCATGTTCGTTTTTCTGGCTGTCAGCGGCTGGGCTCAAATCACTATCTTGCCCTTGCTTGGTCTTACCTCGATATCGGTCACTCCAGTTCTATTGGCCTTAGTGCAGGAGAACTTCCCTGAGAATCGTGCGTTAGCCAACGGCATATACATGGCCTTAGGCTTTACCCTCCGCTCAGGAGCAGTAGTAGTGATGGGGGCTTTAGGTGATCTTTTTAGCCTACGCCAAGCATTCACCGCAAGTGCAGTGCTTATGCTTCTTGGCGTCCCCCTTATTCTCTTATTGCCGAGTGAACGCAGAAAAATTGATATGGAGAAGTGATTGCCCACTGCGGTGTTTCAACAGGTCCTATAGCGGAATGATATGGAGAAAGCGGTTGGAAAGATTTTTACGGTTCGATCTTGACGACTTCGGTGCTAACTTGCGTGCCGTTGATCGTTACTAGGATGTAATGGTAGAAAGCCTGGGGGTGTTCTGCACCATAAAGGGGAGCGCCAGCGCCTCCAGTGATTATATAACCAACACCGTTTCGAAAACCCTCGACATAAGCATGGATATGTCCAGCGAAGACATAGGACACATTGTGCTTTTCCATTAAAGCCATGAACTTCTCATTGCCATAAACCATGATGTGGTCGGAGCCGTCAGGATCAAATGGTGGATGGTGGAGGAAGACCATCTTTAGCGGTTGATCTGTAGCGACAAGGTCAGCCTCCAACCAGGCTAGTTCGATGGAGTTTATTCCTCCGTGGTGGCTGTCGGCCACTATGAAATGCCCTTGACCGAAATCGAAGGAATAGTGTTCAGCCGGCGCACGAGAGTATTGGAGGAACTCATCCAACGAACCGATATTGGCGTCGTGGTTCCCGGGAGCAGGGAAGAATGGAATAGTGAAACCGTTCATCAACTCGGCGAATCTTTGAAATTGATCGACGGTACCACGATTGACCAAGTCGCCAGTGCTAACTAAGAAGGCAACATTATCTTGTTCAACTCGGCGTAAGATCTCTTGGTACACTTCGTCGCCCATTCGACTATCGCCACATACCGCAAAGGTGAAGTGTAAGATGTCCTTACTGCCTAGAGGAATAGGTGTAGCTACCAGGTATGAGGCCTGTGTTGCGTCAATCGTCAAGGTTGCCGATGCTGTTGGAGAGGCGGTAGCCGGCGGTGTGGTTGGTGAAGGTACCAGGTCTATGACCGGAGTATCTGTAAGCCGGGAGGTTGAGGTTACTGTGGGGGATGCGGTGGAAGGCGGTGTGGTCGGTGGTGGAACTGCATCTGGGGGTGACGACTGCACAATGAGAGTCAGCGCTAATCCGACCACTATGATGATCAGAATTATTAGATCAATAAAGGGGAGCTTTTGTTTGCTACGCTGATTACTTCCAAAACTCAATGGCTCCTCCGATAAACGGGAACAGGAATAAGATTTATTGTCCTTGTGTCGCGCTAGTGGCGGGTGTAGTTTAGCATCGATTCGATCTCGTGGTATGAGGGTATCTGCAATGTAACCGCCCGTTTAGGCTGTGAAAACGCAGGCTGAAGCCTGCGGCTTGCTTTATAAGCATTTCTGGGTAAAATACTAGCAACAATTAAATAATGAAGCTGTTTGGGTGCCCATCCCCCGGATGGGAGGGCTTAAAGGCGAAGCCGGTGTCACCCGCGAGGTGTCAAACCTAGGAGTGTGCGAGTGGAGTCCGGCGCTGTCCCGCAACTGTAATCCGTTTACACGGAGAGCCAGGACGACCGCCCAAATTGCAACCATCACAACCTTCGCGGAAGGGGGGTGGTCAGAAAGTCAAAGACCCCCTGTCGCAACGGCAGGGTTTTTCTTTGACGTGAAATGAATAGATGATCAATATAGATAATTACTAAATCGATCTCGAATATTTAATGAGGGAATGGAATGCCTAAACAACAAAAACCAATTGCTTTCCTATACACATTTCTTCTCGTTACCACTTTGCTTATCTGTGCCTGCAAACCGACAACCACTCCAACAGATGAGCCCACATCACCACCTCCTCCAACGGATACGGCGATACCGGAACCGGTGGAAAAGTTGATTGAAACCCCTGAGCCAATGGCTGATCAGATCGCGCTCACTGATGGCTTCGAACGGGAAGTTATCCTGCCGGAGCCTGCCCAACGAATCGTGTCGATCGCTCCGTCAAACACCGAAATCTTGTTTGCTATTGGCGCTGGTCCCCAGGTCGTGGGTCGTGACGAATTCTCCGATTACCCACCAGAGGCAGCCGATATCACCAGCGTCGGTAGTATGTATGGTGATCTGAACGCGGAGAATATCATCGCATTGGAGCCGGATCTCATCCTTGCGGCTATGATCAACAGCCCCGAACATGTCCAGGCTCTTGAGGATTTGGGTCTTACGGTATTCGTCCTCCCCAACCCGATGGGCATGGATGAGTTGTACCAAATCCTTGAAATGGCGGGTAAGTTGACTGGTCGAGAAATTGAGGTTGCGACACTGGTGGAAGGTTTGACGGTCCGCGTCGATACCGTTTTTTCGAAATTAGTCGGTGCTGAACCGGTTAAAGTGTACTATGAGGTCGACGGCACAGATCCTAACGCGCCATGGACCATAGGGACAGATACTTTTCAGGATGTTTTGATCCGGATAGCTGGGGGCGAGAACATCGCTGCTGACGTACAAGGATATGTCCTATTCAGCCTGGAAGAATTGGTTGCTCGTGATCCGGCGGTGATGATCTTCAGCGCTGGACCCTGGGTGACGACAACACCAGAGTCCGTATCGGAACGCCCTGGCTGGGGTGATATTTCGGCCGTGGCTAATGAGGAGGTATATGGCATCGACGCCAATTGGATCGATCGTCCAGGACCGCGTATGGTGGATGCTTTGGAAGCCATGGCGATGATCCTCCATCCGGAGAGGTTTGAATAAGTGGAAAAGGAAAATCCTCTGATTTCAGCTAGTGGTCATCCTGGTCAACTTCAGGGGGTGAGATCGAGATTTCTCACCCCCTGGATATGGGTAGGTGGGGGACTCATCATTATGGCTGTATTAAGCGCGGCCATCGGCCCGGTCGCCATACCCCCCAACGTGATCTTCAAGATTCTCCTCTCCCGTCTTCCATTTGCTACAATCGAGGTTGACTGGCCGAGCACATTCAACACGATCCTGTACCAGATACGTTTACCACATACTGCCCTTATCGCGCTGACCGGTATGGCGTTGGGCGCCAGCGGGGCTGCTTATCAAGGGTTATTCCGCAACCCGCTGGCCGATCCATACATCATAGGAGTAGCTTCGGGAGCCGGTTTGGCAGCGGTTTTGACAATGTCCATCCAGTGGCCTTCAACCACGCTCGGCTTGATCACGATACCGGCAGCAGCCTTTACCGGGGCGCTCATAACGGTGGGGATCGTTTATTTGTTCGCCCGCGTCGGTAGAACGACGCCGATAACCACCTTAATCCTGGCCGGAGTGGCGGTAAGTACATTTACCTCCGCACTCACTAGTCTAATCATGCTCCTTTCTACCGATGAGCTGTACCGGGCTATTGCCTGGCTAATGGGTGGTTCCGCGTTGGGTGGCTGGCCTCCTGTCTTGGCAGCCTTGCCTTACCTGTTTGTAGGTCTTGCGGTTCTACTTTTTCTCGGTCGCCCGTTAAACGTTCTTCAATTCGGTGATGAACAGGCTCTGCAACTTGGTTTGAATGTGGAGCGGTACAAGCTAGTCATCGTCGCCGCCTCCTCGTTGGTTGCAGCCACGGCCGTCTCGTTCTCCGGTATCATCGGATTCATCGGTTTGGTTGTGCCCCATTTAGTACGGTTATTATGGGGTCCGGATTACCGCCGACTGATTCCGTTGGCGACAATTGTTGGAGGTATTGTTCTCCTGGCATCAGACATCGTTGCCAGGACCATCCTTGCTCCGCGGGAGTTACCGGTTGGTATCGTTACTGCGGTGATCGGCGCGCCATTCTTCCTGTGGTTATTGCGACGGGCAAAACAGGTGAGGTTCTGGTGATCGCTAGGCTGCGTTTTGATAACACCACCATTGGGTATGGTCAGAAGCCTGTGCTGCACAGTATTTCCCTCGCCGTGTTGCCAGGTGAGGTGCTGGGTATTGTCGGTCCCAATGGGGTGGGTAAGTCTACATTAATTAAAGCTGCCAGCGGCATCCTGCCGCCCATAGAGGGACGGATTTTCATCAACAACAATGACATCAGCCGTTTATCACCCTCTGAGCGAGCTCGCGACTTGGCCGTGGTCCCCCAGGCACGACAATTACCTGAAGCTTTCACCACCCGGGACGTAGTGTTGATGGGGCGTACACCTTATCTCGGTTGGTTTGCGGGGGAGAGTGAGGTGGACCACCGGATCGCTGATGAAGTTATGTCAAAGACGGCCATTGCACATTTGGCGGATAGGCAGGTGGGAGAGCTTTCCGGCGGCGAGCAACAAAGGGTGTTGATCGCCCGAGCGCTGGCGCAAACCCCTTCGGTCTTGTTGCTTGATGAACCTACCGCACATCTTGACCTCAAGCATCAAGATGAGGTACTTAAACTGGTTCGTGAATTGGCCCTTAAAGAGGACTTCGCGGTAGTGATCACTCTACATGATCTAAACCTTGTGGCGAGGTTTTCCGACCGGGTTGCCTTACTCTCAAACGGTAGAGTGCGTGATGTGGGGGATCCAGCGCAAGTGCTCACTCCAGATGAGCTAGGGGAAGTTTATGGCGTCGAGATTCACGTCTCCTCCCATCCCATCCATGGAACACCCCTCGTGCTATCATAATTAGGAGCTTACAGAAAAAGCAGCCGCCAGCAGGAAAAGGGATACCGTTCCCTTTCTCGCGCTGGGGCTTTTTTTTTAAAGTGCACTCTTATGATGCTCACTAATATAAAATGTTCTGCTACCAGTGGGTTGCCTAAATGGTTCTGGTTTGGCGAGGCACATTGTTATAATAACTGCATTCATGTTGGAGACGAAGCATGACAAAAGAAATGAGGGTTTTTCTAGTCTTGGCCTTGGCGTTGCTCTTGGTCATCGCGGTGTTAATCCTGATTGTGGTTCCGCGGCTGCCATCGGATGCTCACGTCCCCGAGGAAGGAGTAGGCAGGATTGGTCTTGGTTCAGACACTGTTAAGGCTGAGGTCCTGGATATTGTCGAAGAAGGTACTATAACCCTGGGTGATCATATCCAGCCTTATCAGATCCTAAGTATTGAAGTGCTGGAGGGACCATGGGAAGGTTATGGTTTAGAGATTGACTATGGAAAACGGCAGCTTCGACCTGAAGGGTTAACGATCAATCCTGGTGATAGGGTATTGATCGATATCGGCCAGGGTCCTGATGGCACACTGAATGCATATTTTATTGATTTCGTGCGAACCGGTTCTGTGTTTTGGCTGTTTGCCGCCTTTGTACTCTTCAGCATCTTAATCGGTGGTTGGAAGGGGGTGCGGGGATTGATGGGAATGTTCATCAGCCTTGCGGTGATTCTGATCTACATTATCCCCAACATCATGCAGGGCAAGGATCCTGTGTCGATAAGTATCGTAGGTGCCTCTATATTGCTGACCATCACCCTCTATCTGGTCTATGGCTGGACATTAAAGACGCACGCTGCGGTTTTGGGATTGTTGATCGCATTGATGTTTACCGGTCTGGTTATCTCGTTCTTCGTCAATCTGACCCGCCTGACAGGCTTTGGCAATGAGGATGCGCTATTCGTCATCCAGCAGTCAGACATCCGAATCAATTTACGGGGTCTAGTTTTGGCGGGAATGTTGATTGGAGTGTTGGGCGCGCTCGATGATCTGGTGATCACCCAGGCCTCGGTGGTTTTTGAGTTGTTTGCAGTTGACCCTACTTTAGAAATCGGTAGCTTGTATCGACGTGCCATCCATGTGGGGAAGGATCATGTTGCATCTATGATTAACACACTCGTGCTAGCTTACGTTGGCGCGGCCTTGCCTACTATGATCTTGTTCTCGCTCTCGGGTGAGCACTTCGTGAATCTGCTCAACCTGGAGTTTGTTACCGAGGAGGTGGTTCGCACTTTGGTAGGATCGATAGGTTTGATTGCCGCCGCCCCGATATCAACCGGCGTGACCTGCCTCATAGCAATTAACCAGCACCGTCTAGGATCTCTGCGTCGCTACTTGGGTCCAGAGTATCTTGGTGAGGGATACGATCAATCCCATTAGACGCATCGGTGCAGAAGCTCAGTTGATCGAATGACATACAGCAGGCGCTTGCAGTGACAACTGTCACCTGCTTAGGTTGGAACTCGAACATATTATTAGGTAAACCTAATATATAATAGTGAGGCCGTCCTAATATACGAGCTTGATCCCGATTTCAAGTCTCTGTGAATTTTGCATTTACACATGGAGCTGGATGATGAAGCAACTGCACGATTTCGGTGAAAGTGAGGAGATGTACCTGAAAACGATCGCCGAACTGGCTTCTGAGCAGGACCCAGTACCTGTCAC
>JAUVOZ010000138.1 GCA_030598885.1 Anaerolineae bacterium
CTCAGCTTCATCCGACAATTGAGCTTCTTCCTCAGCTTCATCCGACAATTGAGCTTCTTCCTCAGCTTCATCCGACAATTGAGCTTCTTCCTCAGCTTCATCCGGCAATTGAGCTTCTTCCTCAGCTTCATCCGGCAATTGAGCTTCTTCCTCAGCTTCATCCGGCAATTGATCTTCTTCCTCAGCTTCATCCGGCAATTGATTTTCTTCCTCAGCTTCATCCGGCAATTGAGCTTCCTCCTCAGCTTCATCCTTGATCTCTACCTCGGCTTCGAGTTCTTCAGTAGCTGGTTGATCATGTT
Organism: Anaerolineae bacterium; assembly: GCA_030598885.1. GTDB lineage: Bacteria > Chloroflexota > Anaerolineae > Anaerolineales > E44-bin32 > DUEZ01. The sequence goes on from JAUVOZ010000138.1 coordinate 303, forward strand.
CTTTCACCAATTGCTCATCGAAAGCTCCACTTTGAAGCTTAGCAAGTGTGGCTTCACCCAAAAGTTCTTCGTCGGTCATTTCAATCTCAGCCATCGCCTCCAGATCGGTCGGTGATAATTCTGCTGCCTCCTCTTCCTCCACATCCTTTCTCAATGCTTTACCTTCAAGTACTGCGTCGGCGATCTTGGAAGTCATTAGTTTAACAGCTCGAATTGCATCGTCATTGGAGGGTATCACGTAATCGATATTTTTAGGATCACAGTTGGTATCAACCAGTGCGATAACTGGAATTCCGAGAAGGTTTGCCTCGTGAATGGAGGTCTCCTCGCGTCTTACGTCAACTACGAACAACAAATCGGGGACTGCAACCATCTCCCGAATGCCGCCCAGACGCTCCTCAAGCTTGTCAATCCTGCGGGTCAAACTCAATGCTTCTTTCTTCGTCAAGAGTTCAAACATGCCCGCATCACGTCGACGCTCTAGACCTTCTAATTCATCAATCTGACTGCGAATAGTTCGCCAATTGGTGAGCGTTCCACCAAGCCAACGAGCATTGACATAGGGCATCATACAGCGCGTAGCTTCAAGCTCGATTGTCTCCTGAGCCTGTCGCTTGGTACCCACAAACAACACCCGACCACCTGCGGCGACCGTATCCCGGACCAAATCATAGGCGGTATCAAGCGCTTCGAGCGTTTGTTGGAGATCAATGATGTGTATGCCGTTGCGTTCGGTGAAGATATACGATTTCATACGCGGGTTCCACTTTCGAGTGCGATGTCCAAAGTGTACCCCTGTCTCTAAGAGGGCTTTCATAGTAACGATAGCCATGGGGGTGTAACCTCCTCTGCGTTAAACCTCCGCCTCCTTCCACCCGAGTTGGAACCGGCTGGCTCACCGGCACGCCCAACCCGATCAGGAGACGTGCGAATTTACCCCTTCGGGGTAGAATTTCTCCCGCCAGTCTCAATGCCGCTGGCGGGAGCGGCTTGGAGTATAACACGACGTTGGTGATTCGTCAAAGTCAGGAGTATAAGACGTTGGCTTTAAGCTCACAACCGCGATCAAGAATATTTCGAATGGATATCTCAGCTGCTCTCATCCCTTTCGATATATTTGGCATCCACCCGTCGCATGAACCGGTCCACTTCGATAACCACCCGTTGATGATCCACTTCACCGACCAACTCCACTTCATCCCAAATCTGAGCATTGAAAGTGATCAGATTATTCTGAGCGGCAACCACCTCAGCCCGAATACGAACCATCCCACCCATGGGTGTGGGCGCTAAATGGCGGATATGCAGCTCAGTACCCACCGAAGTCTGACCATTCGGCAGCAAAGGCGTCACCATTGACGTACAGGTTTGCTCAACTAATGCTGCCATAGCTGGCGTGGCGTAGACCTGCAGATCCCCACTGCCAACATGTAACGCGGTCAATTCGCAAGTGACTTCCTGGGTGGCTTCCGCCACCATTCCCGGCTCAATCGAGCTGGATCTCATCACGCCTCCATATTTCCTTCGCCGCCTCCAGAATCCGATCCGGCTTGGAGAGCCACGACTACCGCCACAGCATGTTCGTGAGTGTGACTGAGGCTGAGCGACCAGGCTATGATACCGAGTGAATCAGCCAACCTGCGAGCTCGACCGTGGAGTCGAAGTAACGGTTGGCGGCGAGGGTTATTAACAATCTCAATATCCTTCCATCCGATGTCTCCAATACCTGTCCCCAGTGCTTTAGCAACTGCCTCTTTGGCCGCAAAACGCGCCGCCAATGCAGGTGTTTGCCCCCGAGAGTCAATCAATTCCTCAGATGTAAAGAACCGGTCGAAGAAACGTTGGCCATGGCGCAGGATCGCCCGATCGATGCGATCGATTTCGATCAGGTCTACTCCGGTCCGGATCACTCCTTATCCTCACTCATCGAACCGGCAATAGCGATTGCCAAACGATCGGGGTCAAGGAACCTCCGCGCCGCTTGGATCACTTGATCACGGGTGACCGATCTAACCAGCTCAGGATAACGGTGGTAGTAATCCATTCCCAGAGCATAGCGTTCGACATGAATCAAAGCGCCAGCGACTCCTTCGTTGGTCTCTAGTTGCAACGGTAATCGACCAATAAAATTGGCCTGGTTATCAATCAACTCCCCCTTGGTCACACGCTGGGTAACCAAATGCTTGATTTCAGCCCGGATTAACTCGATCACCTGCTCCACTGCAGTTGGGTTGACACCGGCAATTACCTGCCATGGGCCCGGTCCGAGGCCACCCCCCAACGTGCTATAGGCGTAGTAAGCCAACCCAGCTGATTCACGCACAGCATCGCCAATCCTCCCATACATACCGAAACGGCCAAGTATGCTGTTCCCCAGCGCGGCGGCCATATAATCATCATCAAAACGGCTCGGACCAGGTGTTCCCAGAACGATGTCGCATTGGCTCTTGCCGGGCAGGTGCACCACCCTCCGAAGCAACCCTGATGGTTGGCGTATTGGTGGCAATTCCGGCTGAACCGGCTGCTGCGGATTGCGCCAATCGCTAAGGCTGTTTGCAACAGCAGCCGCGGCTTCTTCAACCGCCACCGATCCGACCACGGCTATCACCATACCCAGTGGTCCAAAGCTTTGGTGATGAAAGTCTCGCAGATCCGCTGCAGAAAAGTCAGTGACTGTATCTTGATAGCCGCCCGGGGGTAAGCAATAAGGGTGGTTCGGATACGCCAAATCATCAAATGCGAGCCGCGCCCTAGCACCAGTATTCTGATCGCGGATGGCAAGTGCAGTCAATTGCTCAGCCTTCAACCTCTCAATCTGTGACTCGGGGAACACCGGATAACGCAGAACATCCGCTAGAAGCTCAAACAACAAACTCAGATCCTCCGCCAAAGCCTTTCCGTGGAAAATGGTACTATGAGTCCCCGCACTCACGCTGAGGTGAGCGCCAATTGATTCAATTGATTCAAATATCTGTTGGAATGATCGTTCCTTCGTGCCCCTCATCAGAGCCAAGGTCGCGATGTGAGCGAGGCCCGCTCGTGAGCGCGACTCTCCCAGCGAACCAACTCTCAGATAGCCGGAGATAACAACCGATGGACTTGAAAAATTCTCGCGCGCCAGGACCACAATCCCGTTGGGTAATTCACGCCGCAGAATCGTGCCCGGACCAGGCAGGGTGCGCACGTCTAGCTTGGGGAGTGAGAAACCCTGCTTAACCACCTCGATCATCCATCATAGGATAGTACATCCCCACCACACGCTTCTTCGGGAGTAGATATCTACTCGCCACGTCGAGGACATCCTGTGGAGTGACCTTGGACAGGCATTCGAGGTAGGTCTCAAACCAAGCGTAATCAGCGAACATCTCGCTGAAACCCAACCAGAAAGCTTGATTGGTAATGCTTTCCGAGTTATAGGCGAACAGGGCACGTGCTTGTTTGATGGCCTTGGTCAACTCCTCGGCTTCAATCGGTTGATCCAGGAGGCGGGCCACCTCACCATCGAGAACCTCCAAGGCCTGTTCCGGTGTGTGATCAGACCGGACGATCACATTGATCGAGTACAAATAGGGATCGACCGTCGCTGCCAGCCCTCCACGCACGGCTGCGGCTACCTCCCCTTCAACCAGTGCCCGATATAAACGCGAAGTTTTATTTGAAATACCTCCCCCGAAGAAATTTAGATTCGAGGCACCTGTCAACACGCTATCTAGCACCGCCAGGGAGTGGAAATCAGAGTCAGATGCGTGCGGCGCGCGATAAGCAATTTCCAGGAAGGGTGTCTCTCCCGGTCCCTCGACCGTCACCCGACGTTCGCCGGTTTGAGCAGGCTCAGGACGAGAATGATGCTCGGGTCGCGGTTGACGTGGGATGGCACCGAACAATTCACGGATGCGCTTGAGCATCGACCGCGCGCGAAAGTCGCCGGCAATGGCCAATACGGCATTACTGGGCACATAGTATCGACGATAATGTTCATAGAGTTGATCACGGGTCATGGTCTGCAAATCAGCCATGTCCCCTACGACACTGTGATGATAGGAATGGACTCGGAAGGCAGCCGCCTGCACCTCCTCTGTCAAGCGAAATGTGGGCTCATTCTGGTGACCCTCACGCTCAGATATGATCACCGTCCGTTCCGACTTGACCTCCGAGGGCGAGAACTCACTATGGACCATGCGATCTGCCTCCAATCGGAGCGCTAAATCGATACGATCAGCAGGCATAGTCTCAAAATAGGAAGTCCAGTCCACCCAGGTAAGTGCGTTCCAGTAACCACCATCGCGCGAAATTGCTCGATCGAGCACCCCGGCTGGGAAGTCAGGGGTGCCCTTGAATTGCATGTGTTCTACCCAAGGAGATATGCCCGTGATACCCGCCCGTTCATGACGTGACCCGACCCGATACCACACCCAACCGCTGATCAGAGGAGCAGTGTGGACTTCTTTAAGACGAACCTCCAACCCATTACGTAAACGTGTCTTAAGGATGGATTCTTGAACCTTGCTCACTATTCCCTGCCCTCATCTGACTGGGCTTCCTCGAAAGGTTGTCCATCCGGTCCATATCCCCTCCCGATACCACGGTAGTGAAAGCCGAGTCGTGTCATTTCGACCGGATCGTAGATATTGCGACCATCGACGATAATCGGTTGTCGCATTGCCTTATGGACTCTCGTCAGATCAAGGTTCATAAACTCATTCCACTCCGTGCACACTACCAATGCGTCGCATCCTTCGACCAGCGCGTACACATCTTCAGCCATGATCAACTCGGGCATAATCTTCGCCGCGCGCACCATCCCCGCTGGATCATATGCCCGAACCTGCGCGCCGTTCTCCACCAAGCGACGTGCGATCTCCAGGGAAGGCGCTTCTCGCATATCGTCGGTATTCGGCTTATAGGTTAAACCAAGTAGCCCGATAACCTTCCCCTCCAAGTCTCCAACCAACTCGCTCACCTTCTCGATTAATAACCGACGACGGTCGTCGTTGATAAGCATCACTGCTTGCAGCAATTGCGGATAGCGACCCTTTTCAGCCGCCATGTGCGCTAGTGCCTTGACATCCTTTGGAAAACATGAACCACCGTA
>JAUVOZ010000052.1 GCA_030598885.1 Anaerolineae bacterium
CTCGATTGGCTTCAGTAGAGTCGGGTAGTCGCGAGGGTCGTATTCAAGGTCGGCGTCTTGGATGAGAATCAATTCACCACGAGCGGCTTGGATGCCGGTTCTGACCGCGGCACCTTTACCTTGATTATGTTGGTGCATGATCAGATTGGTGATTGGATATTTGGACGCGAGTTCATGGAGTAACTCGCGCGTTCCATCGGTGGAACCATCGTCAACAATAACGATTTCATCTGCCAATCCTACAGCTTCTACCCGACTGAGGATTTCTTCGATTGTCGCATGTTCGTTATAGACCGGCATCACAATGGAGAGTTTCATGGCGGGAATTGTACCTAGCAAGTGCTATTGGGACAAATGGGTATTTGCCCACCTGTGAGGCAGTGTATATAATCCATTTATATGAACATTGATGGCAATTATTTCCCGGTCATCAATAAGGTGTAATGTAATCTTTGGAGGCGTAGGATGTCCTTACCGCGAAGTTCTGTAAGATCAGCCCATCCTGAGCCGAACCCCACAACCTCAAGTCTGCGTTTCATCCCTCAACCAATAAGCCGAGTAGAGGATACTGGCTTATCGCAATTATGGCTGCAAGACTTGGCGCTCAAGACCCTTTACTTCCGTGGTTACCTGACTGGTTTTGTCGTCGCTGAAGCAATGGCGTTGCCTTTCGCTGGATTGGTGGATCAGGTACTTGAAGCGCTGAAGCGAGAGAAATATGTCGAGGTAAAAACCCAGGTGGGATTTGGTGAGGGATCGTATCAATATGCAATAACTGGGGCAGGTATTGCCCGTGCCCGTGAGGCGCTTGAGCGAAGCCAATATGCCGGGCCGGCGCCAGTACCTCTTTCAGTGTACAACGAATCTGTCCGTCGCCAGAGTCGTGGTCGGCCTACTGTCCATGCACGAATAATGCGGCAAGCCCTGGCTGATCTGGTGCTTTCTGAAAGGACATTCAACCAGATTGGGCCGGCGGTTAATTCTGGCACTTCGATCTTTCTATACGGACCACCCGGCAATGGTAAAACCTCCATCGCCCGGGCGATTGGAAACATTCTCCTAGAAGAAGACATGTATATCCCCCATGCCATTGACATCGATGGGCAGGTAGTGAAGATGTACGACACGGTGAATCATGTGCTTTCTCCGGAGGAAGATGCCACCGAATCAGGAGCCGGTTCTATGAAGACCGGAGCCAAGCAAGACCCTCGATGGGTTAAAATCCGCCGCCCGTTCGTCGTGGTCGGTGGTGAACTGACGATGGCTGGATTGGACCTTGTCTTTGACGATGTCAACAAGTTCTACGAGGCGCCATTCCAGGTGAAAGCTAACGGCGGTGTGTTCTTAGTAGATGATTTTGGGCGTCAGCAGGTTCGACCACGAGACCTGCTGAACCGTTGGATCGTGCCACTCGAGAACCGTATCGATTATCTAACGCTGCATACCGGTCGGAAGGTTGAAGTGCCATTCGATGTTCTGGTGGTCTTCTCCACCAACCTTCCTCCTCGCGATCTGGTGGATGAGGCTTTTCTCCGCCGTCTGCGTCATAAGATCGAAATTGGCGATCCATCCTATGAATCGTATCGAAAGATTTTTAAACTTGTCGCTGAGGATAAAGGGATAGACTACTCAGATAAGGGATTGGCGTATATGTTGCAGGAATGGTATATAAAACGTAACCGTAAACTGCGCGCCTCGCATCCCCGTGATATCTGTGACCAGATCCTAGACATCTCACGTTATCTGAACGTCGAACCTGAAATGAGTAAAGATTTGTTAGATCGAGCAGCTGAGGCGTACTTCGTCGAACTGTAGCGATGGAAACAACTTTAATATGGTTCGGAAACGCCCCGTTGGTGATTGCCCATCGCGGGGCGTCTGTTCATGCACCGGAGAATACAATCGCGGCCTTCAGTCTGGCTGCCGAGCTTGGGGCCGATGCAGTGGAGCTGGACGCAAAACTTACCGCGGATGGTCAAGTTGTCGTGCACCATGATCGAACCCTCGATCGGACGACTACTGGGACCGGACCCCTTAAAGCCCGAACCCTGGAAGAACTCCAACGCCTTGACGCCGGATCACATTTTAACCTGAGCTATGCCGGGGAACGTATTCCCACTCTAAGTGAGGTCTTCCGAGCTGTTGCTGATAGATTGTTGATCAACATCGAATTATCGAATTACGCCAGTCCTCTTGATTGTCTGCCTGAAGCTGTCGTCAAATTAGTCCATGAGTTTGGCCTCGAGAAACGGGTGTTGTTGTCCTCGTTTAATCCGGCTGGATTAATAAAAGTGCGGAAGTTGGCGCCGGAGATACAACTCGGACTGCTTACTGATGCTAAGGAACCGAGATGGTTACGTTTGTTTTTTGGTATGTTTACTCCTCACGAAGCTATCCATCCCTCAATGACTCTGATTAGCGAAGAGATGATCGAAGATCAACATCGGCAAGGACGTTGGGTCAATGTTTGGACGGTCAACGAGCTAGAAAATATCAAAAGATTGGTTCATCTGGGTGTGGAGGGGGTGATCACAGATGTCCCTGATTTGGCTCGGGAGGTGGTGCAAGAAATCCATCTCGATAACCGGGAAGAAGGCGGTGGCTAAGCGTTTGAATGATGTGGCATGGACGATTGATGAATTAATATGTGTGTGCATCGCCCGGCAGGTGCAAGATGGCGAAGCAGTGGCTCAAGGATTAGCCACACCATTGGTGGCCGCTGGATATCTCCTGGCATGGCATACGCATGCTCCAAATCTCTACTTCGCCTCCGCCATCGGTCAAAGCATATGTCGTGAGGGTGCACCGCTGGGCTTAGCGACGGTAGAGGCTCTTTGGTTGGATCGGGCGATGAAGACATATGGATTCGTGACGGTCGCCGCGGAGCTACTTCCCAGTATGCGACCGAAAGAATTCTTTCGGCCAGGTCAAGTAGACCCACATGGAAACTTCAACAATATCGCCTTTGGTAAAGACTATCGGCGACCACGTTTAAGGTTACCAGGTACAGGAGGCATCCCCGATATTACTAATATGCTTAACGATATATATCTCTACGTACCTCGACATACGCGGGTGACCTTTGTCAAGGAGTTGGATTTTCTCTCTGGCATGGGTCATCATCCAGCCCGACAGAGGGGGTCAGGTCCTCGCTATCTGATCTCCAATCTAGGTCAATTCGATTTTGACTCAGGGAGGATGCGAATAACCCATCTGCATCCGGGGGTGAATCTTGAACAGGTGCAGGTGAAGACAGGTTTTGACCTAGATGTTTCCCCACAATTATCGACAACGGAACCACCGACGATAAAGGAGGTGGTTCTTCTCCGAGAGGTAATTGATCCATTGCGAATTCGCCGTTTAGAACTGTTGAGTGGGCCAAAACGGCGCAGGTTTTTGCGATCTGCTTTAGAGCAAGAAATTGCGCATAGCCACAACGAGTCTTAGTTTCAATACGCCTATGGCTCTTGTGACGACCCGCCGCCAAAGGTATACTATCAGCTATGCAGCGTATACTTATCACACTCATCTTGTTCTGCATGTTGCTCATACCCACACAAGCCGGAAAAAAATTACCTGAGCAATATCCTATAGATTCAATCTCGAATCTTTTGCAGGAGATGACGCCTGAGGAAAAGGTGGGTCAGCTATTCTTAGTGACCTTCGAGGGGAACGCTCCGCAACCAGACGATCCGATTATCGATCTCATTGTAAATCACCATATATCAGGTGTGATTTTTAAAAATATAAATAATAATTTTTCTGAATCGCCAGAAACCCTAAACGAAGCGAAAGCACTTATTTCACTGCTTCAGGATGCAGAGTACCAAGCTTCACAGCTTGATGACGAAGCAAATGCAGAGGATGACCAATCAATCCTGCCAATCTATATCCCTTTATTCATTACAATCAGCCAGGAGAGCGGGGTCCCGCAATTCTCTGAGATTCTCTCTGGTTTCACAGAACTGCCATCTGAGATGGCGATCGGTGCAACCTGGAATATTGAAATGGCGAGAGAAGTGGGGAAGATCCTGGGAAAAGAACTGGAGGCGCTGGGATTTAATCTTCTACTCGGACCACCTCTGGATGTCCTGGAGGAACCTCGTTTAATCGGCCCTGGCGACCTGGGAGTGAGATCATTTGGTGGTGATCCGTACTGGGCGAGTGTGATGGGTCGAGCTTATGTCGCTGGTTTGCATGAAGGCTCACATAGTCGATTAGGGGTGATAGTCAAACATTTCCCTGGGCTTGGAAGCGCGGACCGCCCTATTGAAGAGGAAGTTGCGACGGTTCGGAAGTCACTCGAGCAACTGAAGCAAATTGAGTTAGCGCCTTTCTTTGCGGTAACGTGGACAAACCCTGGTGAGGCTGAGGATGTAGCTGATGGCTTATTGGCTTCGCATATTCGATACCAGGGTTTCCAGGGTAATATTCGGGATACAACTAGACCAGTCAGTCTGGACCCACAAACCCATGCTCAATTAATGGCGCTTGAACCTCTGGCGACTTGGCGGCAGGGGGGCGGCATCATGGTAAGCGACTCGCTAGGGTCAAGGGCGATACGCCGATTCCGGGATCCACTTGAAAGGACATTTCAAGCACATCTAGTTGCCCGAGATGCATTTCTTGCTGGTAATGACCTTCTTATTCTTTCCGACTTCAGAAGCACTGATGATCCGGATGAAGTGACTACAATCCGTTCGACATTAGCTTTTTTTGCTCAAAAATATCGAGAAGATTCTGCATTCGCACAACGTGTCGATGAAGCTGTGCAGAGAATCCTGCAAATAAAATTACGGTTATACAATGATGACTTCTCGAGTGAAGAAGTGAAACCGGATGAGTCGGGCATATCAGAGGTTGGTCAGGGTGAGGAGGTTACCTTCCAAGTAGCCAGAGAGGCCGCTTCTTTAATCAGCCCATCACAAGAAGAAATTGAAGAGAGATTGGGGGGACCTCCACAGTTGAATGAGAGGATTGTGTTCTTCACTGATGTACGTATGTGGGAGCAATGTTCTACCTGTTCCCCACAACCCGGGATTGATACTAATGCACTTATGGACACTGTACTCTCGCTTTATGGTCAATCAGCCGCCGGTCAAGTTAGATCCTGGTATTTATCGTCGTTCACCATGGCGGATCTGGCACACTTTCTGGGAAAACAACCACCGGCTGTGCCAATTGTACCGCTTACGCTAGCAGATCAACTGGTGGATCCTTTACAACACGCAGATTGGCTCGTTTTCTGTATTCTAGATAGTACTGATCAGGCATATGGAGCTGATGCGCTGAAATTGCTACTTGACCAGCGGATGGACCTTGCGCGTAATAAACGAGTAGTGGTTTTCGCTTTCGATGTCCCATATGGATTAGACGCCACAGACATCAGCAAAGTAGATGTCTACTATACACTTTATTCACAAGGACATGCTTTTATTGATGTGGCTGCCCATCTACTCTTCAATGAACTTTCAGCATCAGGAGCTCCACCAGTGAGTGTGCCTGGGATAGGATATGACTTAATTGAAGCCACATCTCCCGATCCCGATCAAATAATATCCCTAGCTGCTTACGTTGATGATGAAGAGATTACTTCGGAGGATTACCCGCCAGAATTAATGGTTGGTTATTTGATGCCGGTTGGGACAGGGGTTATTCTGGATGCGAACGCAAACCCCGTACCAGATGGGACTGTTGTGGAATTCATTCTCACCCACCAGGGAGAGAATATCTCTCCGGTTACAATCAAGTCAACTACTAAGGATGGTGTAGCTAGATTTAGCTTACAACTTGATCGTCCGGGCTTATTGACCATCTCAGCTAGAAGCGATCCGGCGCGGAACTCAGAGACACTTCAGTTTAATGTTCAAGAAGATTTACTAGCTATTGCTACTCCAATATCTCCTACGATCGAACCGACTGTTACCCTTCAGCCAACCACTACTACCACTTTGCCAACACCCACAACAGTAGTTGGAGTGGGGACGATCTCTCAGGAAGAAACGCCAGTGGACATGGGTGCCATCGATTTGCTGCTAGGGATATTGGGTGTAGCGATCGTCGCTGGGGTGGGTTATATGTCTGCTGATCGACGGAATGCTCCGTTGAGCAGCCGAGTTCGCAATACTCTACTGCCGATCATATGTGGTTTGGTGGGATACAACTACCTTGCATTAAATTTACCTGGAAGCTCTGTTCTCCTGCAGTCGATAGGAGCACTGGCAGGAATGGCTTTTGCTTTGGCCGCGGGAGTTGTAGGACTCTGGATCGCCCAATTTATTTATAGGGGTAAATGAGGATTTTATTGAAAAGTTGCTATTGTGGCGATTATCAGCAGGATCACTGCTGTTGCTGCCAGAAAACGATCGATGGTTGAGAGAGAAAAAGTTTGGATGAAAGCTGATGGACTGTGTGGGAGAACACGTACTACAGGTACAGTTCCGAGCAATGCTTGATGGAAGATCTTTATATCCTGCGGGCGGTTATTTGGATGTAGCTCCATTGCCCATAAAACAGCTTGATCAACGGTGGGATCAATGTCCGGGTTTAGCTCTCGAGGCGGACGTAATGCATCTGGCCTAAGGAAACGTTGTTTGGCTTCAATTGGGGGGTGGTTGGTCAACAGATGATAGAGTGTAGCACCAAAAGCGTAGATATCGCTCCGTACATCGGTGTGACCCGCATCACCTCCATATTGTTCGAGTGGAGTGTATAAGGCGGTCCCGCGACCCTGAATAATCGTGATCGTCATCTCATCCGGCACCAATTGTTTGACCAAGCCGAAGTCGACTAGCTTCAATAGACCGCTTGGTGTTAGCTTGAGATTACTCGGCTTTATGTCGCGGTGGATTATTGGGGATGGCTGGTAGTGAAGGTACTCCAAAGCATCGGCGAGTTGGGAGGCCCAGGAGAGGATATCTGTTTGGGCAAGGTTATTTCCATCACGGCGGGTTTGGTCCATCAGGGTCTTCAAGTCCTCACCTGGCACATAGTCCATCACAAGATAATCACATTCTCCATCGGAAAAAAAGTCCGATACTTTAGGCAGATTGGGATGATCTAAACGAGCAAGGAGTGAGGCTTCACGGTAGAACTGTTCTCGCCCCTGGGTAAGTGTTTCCACCGGGAGGGTAACGTCATACATAACCTCCTTGAGCGCGCACAGCCGTCCGGGGAGGCGATTGTCTTCCGCCAGATAAATAGATCCCATGCCGCCTCGACCAATAATCCGGCGGATTATGTAACGATCGCGCAGGACCTGTCCAGACTCAAGTGGATTATGCAAGGGTGAGCCTCGCTTACAATAAAGGGCAGAGGTTGCGTCAGGTATCGCTCTCGGCGTGAACCCTGCCCCTGGGAACGGGTTCAGAGCACCTGCAGCTCATTTGCATTATACTCTGACTCGATTATTTATGGGGGTGGGGAAGGCGGTAGAATGCCAGACTATGTGAATGATATTCCGGTTCTGATTGCTAAAACTGGCAAACTCCGTGGACAAAGTTGGAACCTAGATAAGAACGAGCTCATTATTGGACGTGGATCGGATAGTGATATTGTAATTACCGATCGACAGGTTTCACGTCATCATGCCCGGATACGGCGCACTCCTGATGGTTATGTCCTATACGATCTGAATAGCAAGAATGGAACTCATCTAAATGGCGCCCTGGTTAAAGTGCCAACATTGCTCCAGGATGGTGATGTCATCCAAGTGGCGCTTGCTTTGCATCTAACCTACGTCGGAACCGAGTCAACCGTTCCGCTCTCAATGACTGATGTCTTGAAGAATAGCGAAGGGCGGTTGCGGATGGTTCCTCAAGCTCACCGGGTGTCGATAGGGGAAGATGAGGTAGAACCTCCGCTCTCGCCGCCCCAATACAGACTGCTAGAATTACTATACCGTAATCCGGACCGAGTTGTCTCGCGGGATGAGGTTGCAGAATTTGTGTGGCCTGGGACAATGGGAGTGGGAGTCTCTAACCAGGCCATTGATGCGCTGGTAAGACGGGTGCGGGGCAGGTTGGCTGAGGTTGATCCGGACCATGCTTATTTGGTTACCGTGCGGGGCCACGGTTTCCGTCTAGACAATCCCCCTTAAACATAGATCAGATCATTATATCCACTAGATTCTGATGAGAAGCAAAGCTGGACAAGCCCTCTTCTCGTTCCAGCAGGGTCTGTGACCCAGCTGATGTTCGTGCTCATAGATAAGTATATTGGCCTTTGACCGGGGTCGTAGACCCCCGTCAAGAATTAGAAGCAAAATGCCCTCATAGAGGGCATTTAGGTGGAGATGGCGGGAATCGAACCCGCGTCCGTAGGTTTCGGTCGCAGAACATCTACAAGCATAGTCGACCTATTGGTTTCTCACCGTCAAGTCGCCAGTCGACGGGCTTATCCTGACAGCCATCCACTGGAGCCCGAAAGCTCCTCTTTCGCGCATCGCGTGGCCTACTGCGCGGCACCTTGACGCTTTGTCACCTGACCCCAAATCGGTCAAGGTAGGTTTGGGCAGGCGGGTCCTTTTGAAAGGACCGAGCTCATCTCTTAGCGGATTTAGGCCGCTAGAGGAAGAGCCGCAAAGTCAGTGCGTTTGGCACTTGTTTAGGTGCGCTGATTTAGCGAGGTCGGCGCCTCTCGGCTTGCAGTTCTGTGCCAGCCACCTCCGTCGAAACCGATCATCCCCATATTAAAAGTATACCATAGAGGGTCAATTATCGGACAGTAATTGCGCATAGCCATATATATTTATTTTATCCTTTTTATTATTCCCTGATTGTAGAGAGGCTACACGCATTATTGGTCATAATCACGTTGAGGAGGCTGATTTATGTAGTATTTTGAAAGGTAGGTCATCTCGACCCCCTGCGTCGCAATGCACGAGACATTTCACGTTCAGCATCTCGCTTGGCGATCTCGCGACGTTTATCATATTGTTTCTTTCCCCGTGCCAGGGCGATCTCTACCTTTGCCTTTCCTCTTTTTAGATACATCTTGGTGGGAATCAACGAGTAACCACGGATACGAACCTTGTCGTACAGTCGATGAATTTCACGCTTATGGAGGAGTAATCTTCGTGGGCGTTGAGGTTCATGGTTCAGTGTGCTTGCGGGGTCATAAGGCGCAATGTGGGCGCTTATCAACCATGCTTCATGATCTTCGATCCGAACATAAGATTCTCGCAGACTAACTTGACCTGCACGCACAGACTTGATTTCGCTACCTTGTAATGCAATACCTGCTTCTAGCCTATCAAGTAGGAAATAGTCATGTGAAGCTTTACGGTTGGTCGCTACTACTTTGATCGCCGGATCTTTCATCAGAACCTTACTGTTAACGCTGAAGCCAATCAACTGCGGTAAGCATGATGGCATCATGTTCTCCATCATCAATTGTAACCGGAACATCAGGCTGTAATCCATGGAAGTCCAATATAATACCTTGGGGTGTCTTCCAACGAGATGCAGTTACATGTAAGCTCGATTGATCGCTGAGCTCAAAGACAAGCTGTACTGACCCTTTGCCGAAAGTAGGGGTTCCGATCAGCGGAGCCCTATTATTCGCCTGTAGAGCAGCCGCGACAACCTCTGCTGCACTAGCCGTATTTTCGTTGACTAGCACCGCTAGGGGGATATCCACCGCGTCACCTTCAGTTTCGGCTCGAAAAACTTCTTTCACCCCACCTGGTAGCTCTTCGATCAAGATCACGCCATCTGAGAGGAAGAAACGCGCCACGTCAACGCCTGAATCAAGCAGCCCTCCAGGGTTGTTACGCAGATCGAGCACCATAGTTTCCATACCTCGGGATTTGAGGCTCAAGAAGGATTCTTCTACCTCTTGAGGTGTCTTATCACTAAATAGGGTGATCACAATCACCCCGATTTTGGGATCTTCCGGTAGCAGATAACAAGTTACGGAGGGAATAGGAAAGACTTCACGCACAATATCCAAGATGATGACATCATCTCCGGGCTCACGTGCTGCCAGGATGAGGTTAACCGAGGTTCCCGCGGGACCGCGGACCATTGCTAAGATCGTCTCAAGACTGGTATTATCATCGATTATTTGATGGTCCACCGCGATGAGAATATCCCCTTCCTGGATACCCGCTCGTGCTGCGGGTCCATCATCGAAGGGGACAAGATGAATTCTCTTATCTTCACCTCGGGATAGATACGCTCCAATACCGCCATATTCGCCGCTCAAGTCATCTGTCTGGATTTCATGAGCAGCTGGTTCGACATAGTTCGTATAAGGATCACCTAATCTATCTACCATACCGTGGATCATTCCCCGTTCTAAGGTAATCCGCTCGGGTAATTCACTTAAGTAATGATTTTCCAAAAGTCGGTAAGCTTCTCTTAATAGTCCATACTCCTCAGAGGCCGGGGGCCAGACTGATCGCAACTGGTAGCCGGCGAACATCGCCGATACTACAAGGATCAGGCTATATAGTATCCAAAAGAGTAATAATCGACTCTTGTGTCTCATTCGTCGCCTTCCAAAGTGGTGCATTGTAGCATGGCTTGATCCTGGTGACCGTTAGGTCACGGGATATGGAAGAGGTCCACCTTGAAGTCCAGCCAGCAGGTTGTCCACCGCCATGTGAGCCATCCTGGTGCGGGTCGCAGCCCCAGCTGAAGCAATATGAGGGGTGATCAAACAATTTGGGAGCTTGAAAAGGGGGTGGTCGGCAGGTAATGGCTCGGGATCGGTCACATCGAGCCCGGCGGCTTGGATTTCACCGTTTAGTAAAGCATGAAGCAAAGCTTCTGTATCGACCACCTTTCCCCTTGAAGTATTTATCAGCAGGGCAGTTGGTTTCATCAGCTTAAGCTGTGGGTAGCTGATCAAATGGTGGGTTTGTTTTGTAAGAGGAACATGAAGTGTTGTGATGTCTGCCTCAGTCAGGAGTTCCTCAAATGTGACCAGTCTTGCGTTCAACTTAAGTTCAACTTCGGTTCGTTGTAGGGGATCATGGTATACCAAATTAGAGCCGAAAGCCTTGATCCGCTGGGCGACTGCCTCTCCTATTCGACCCATGCCAACAATCCCAACAGTTTTTCCAAATAAATCGTGCCCCAGGA
>JAUVOZ010000141.1 GCA_030598885.1 Anaerolineae bacterium
ACCCGAGCTCTGTTGGCTAAGCTTCTTTTAGAAAGCCCGGACTTATTAATCTTAGATGAGCCAACCAATCACCTCGACATAACAGCAGTGGAATGGCTGGAGGGATGGTTGCGGGAGTGGCCAGGTGCGGAGTTGGTGGTATCCCACGATCGTTATCTCCTTGATCGGATCATCGATACTGTGTGGGAATTGTCACCCAAGGGGGTTGAAACCTACCGGGGGAATTATTCCGCCTACGTTCAACAGCGCGCTGAACGGCATCGATATCACGGCGTACGTTATGGAGCTCAACAGGACCACATCCGTCGCGAGCAGGAATATATCCGTCGCAACATCGCTGGTCAAAACACTCGCCAGGCGCAGGGTCGCCGAAAGCGGCTAGAGCGTCTACTGCGTGAGGAGGCTATCTCTCGACCGGAGGTAGAGCGAACAGTGCGGATTGATTTCGGTCGGATAGATCGATCAGGTGACCGTGTTCTCGAGACCAGTGAGCTAATAATTGGATATCCGGACTCTAACCAGCCTCTTTTTGAAGTTCCTGACCTTGTGCTCACCAGGGGAGAATGCGTGGCTCTGATCGGACCGAATGGAGCGGGAAAGACTACCTTTCTTAAGACCCTGTTGGGGGAAGTGCGACCATGGGCAGGCGAGGTGCGATTGGGCGCCAGCCTGCAGGTCGGCTACTTCGCCCAGGCGCACGAGGGCTTGGTTCCTGAGCACACGGTTCTGGATGAGATCTTGGCTGTCAACCCGAAGTTAAAACGATCACAGGCGCGGAACCTGCTAGCTCGTTTCCTGTTCACTGGCGACACGGTCGATAGACCAATCGAAGTGCTCTCAGGAGGAGAACGAGGTCGGGTGGCGTTGGCCAAGCTAGCTTTGGAGGGAGCGAACTTCCTGCTGTTGGACGAACCGACCAATCATCTCGACATCCCATCCCAAGAAGTTTTGGAAGAGGCACTTGAAACTTTTCCAGGCACGATACTACTCGTGTCGCACGATAGGTACCTGATCGACGCTCTAGCGACTCAAGTGTGGGTCATCACGCCTGAAGCGCGTGCGCTAGAGGTCTTCATGGGAGGATTTGAGACCTATTTAAGAGCTCGGCAACAGATAACCGAAGCACGGAAAGCACATCCTGCAACCCGGATTAACCGACGCCCTACGGAGATGAAGCCAAGATCCCCGGTTGAAAAGAGGGCGGTTGAAGCGCGGATTGATGAGCTTGAAGACGAATTGTCGCAGGTTATTCACGAGTTGGAGCAGGCAGGCGATGATCTGGAACAGGTGCGGTTGCTGGGAAGTCGTTATGCAGAGTTGGAGGCTGACTTAGAGGCACAAGTTGCCATCTGGGAACGTCTGGCACGGGACGGGCAGAAAGCCTGAGTGTTGTTGAATGGATTCGATATTGGAATTCGGTGGATAATCAAAAACCTCCTTCTACACTAAGCTGCAAACCATGAGGTGCTTGCGTGATATAATCCGCCGGACTTGTACCAATATCGTCCGGAGATAAAATACCAGCATGGATCCAGGTTCTAAGCGAGCTCCAATACATCGCAGCTCCTTCCCCCATTGGTTGATTAAGGTTCTGACAGGTGCGTTTGTTATTGCCGCGCTCCTGTCCGGCTACCTGGTATATGTAGTAGTACACGGTCTGGCAGCTGCATGGAGCGGGACGGGGTTGCCCTCGTTCAATATCTTTGGGGGGCAGAGTGCCAGCACTACATTGGATCCTGACGCCACACCCATGGCTGATCTGCTAGATGAACTTCCTGATCCTTGGACTGGCACCAGTCGGGTGACCATTTTGCTAATGGGCCTTGACTACCGCGATTGGGAAAGTGGGGAGGGCGCTCCCCGTACAGATACAATGATGCTGGTGACATTAGATCCGATCAGTGAAACTGCTGGCATGCTCTCGATCCCACGTGACTTGTGGGTGGAGATTCCCGCTTATGGCCACGGTCGAATCAACACTGCCTTTGCTCTCGGGGAGCAGGATCGCCTGCCTGGTGGAGGCCCTGCATTGGCCGTGAAGACAGTCGAAAAGCTCCTTGGCGTGCCCATCCAATATTACATCCAGATCGACTTCGGCGCCTTTGTACGCATGGTTGATGAAATTGGCGGAGTTGAGATCAACGTTCCAGAACAAATTAGAGTCGATCCGATTGGGCCACACAACACGGTTGTGTTGGAACCTGGAGATCAGGCCCTTTCTGGAGATGTGACTTTGGCTTACGCTCGCGCTCGGCATACCGAGGGAGGTGATTTCGACCGCGCCCGCCGTCAGCAGCAAGTGGCAATGGCTATACGCGATAAAGTACTTGACCCCGGTATGATTCCGACCCTAGTCGGAAAGGTGCCTGTCCTCTACCAGGAATTGGCTTCTGGCATCCGCACCAATCTTTCATTGGACCAGATGGTCTCGCTTGGGCTACTGACTTTGCAAATATCGACTGATGACATCCGCCGTGCGGTGATCGGTCCACCGGTGATGGTGACGATGGAAACGGTCTTCTATGGCGGTGAGGAAGCACAAGTGCTTAAACCTGTGCCGAATCAGATCCGTATCCTGCGTGACGAGATCTTTACTGCAACCGGTGCGATCGGTCCCTCGATCTCATATGATGATGAAGCTACCGCGGCGAAGGAGGAAAATGCGCGTTTGGCGGTGCTCAACGGCGCTGGTGAGGAAGGTCTAGCTAGCCGAACGGCCGAGCTTCTGCGAGCACTTGGCTTTAACGTAACCCAGGTTTCGAACGCTGATCGCATGGATTACCCTACGACCCGGGTGGTGGACTACACAGGGAATCCCTACACAACGCAGTACCTTATGGTATTGATGGATCTAACGCAGAGCCAAATACTTTACCAGTCAATTCCCGAGGCTGAGATTGATGTCGCCTTGATCGTCGGATACGATTGGCCCATGCTTCTACCCAGGCTGGGAGTGAGTGGAGACTGAGGCGACGACTTACTACCTCTACCCTGCGCCATAATGAAATCAGACGCGGATGAACAGACCGAGCATACCAGCAATTAGACCCAGGAAAATCCCGACCAGTATGTCAGAAAGGTAATGCAAGCCCATCGCCACACGAGCGAGCGAGACAAGTGGGACCCATATGACGAGTAGGACCCCCAGCCAGGGTGGTCCCCAAGCTATAGTCAAAATCGCCAGCAGCGCAGCACGGGCGGCGTGTCCGGAAGGGAAAGAGTGTGGGTCGGTGCTACGGTAAATCACACCCCACTCGCCTTCAGGCCTTTGGCGGCGAAAGGTGAACTTGATTATCATGACGAGAAGCGCCAAGGCGAGGATCATCCCCAGCAGGCGTAACGCCCAGGCTTTCCATTGAGTTTCCCCCCACCACCAGGTAAGGGCTAATCCTAAAATCCAAAACCACGAATCACCTGTATGAGCCAGGATGGCAGCCAGGGTTCTCAATCGTCCCGGTTGATCGGCGATACACAGCCGTGCAGACCAACGGGCGTCCATTTCAAGTAAAGCTTGTCGGTTCACGTAATGGGTGTGCCTCTGTTTGTTAGGTCTTGGCGTAAGAGTTCAAGTTGGTGAGGCTTATCGACGTCCATAGCGACTTCGGCGTAGGGGGAGAGACACGCCCGACCCTTCACACCTATGCGCTCGCATACCCGGCGTTCTGCACCTTTGAGGCTCAGCCTGCCTAACAGTAGAAGCAATAGGAGGTCAATGCCCAACAACGCGGCCTGTTTAAATGCGTTTTTGCGGGCTGCGATGAGCCGCGCCCAGAGCTGTTCTTTTTCGATCAAGGCTACCTGTATGACATTCAAGTCCCCACCGCACAATTCACAGTCATTAAGTCTAACATAAGAGCGGTTGGCTCCTGGGAAGCGGGTCTCCATTGTTTTACGGTCTACGACCGCGAAATCTATGTCTGTTTCATGCTCAAGGCTCTTATGCACCCTCCAATCTACAATTTCTGGTGTGATGGTGGGGATGTCGGAGGAGGCAAGTAAAATGCGACTGGCAGACGGGTTGCGCTGGTTGTTGTGCCGCAGGCCAGCTTTGATATTGTCCAGTATGTGTCCCTGGTCTGATAGAAAGTGCAATGGCTTGGCGCAGGTCAAGCCGCAATCTTGGTCCTGTCCGACCACGAGCACGTGATCGATGCTAGTTGCCCCACCCAATGCGTCAAGAACCCATTGAGCCATCGGCATGCCAGCTATATCGACTAAAGCCTTCGATTGACCATGGGTGTAGTTGTAGAGAGGATCTTCAGGGCTTGGTATGCCACCGGCTAGGACAATTGCGTCCATGCTGTCACTCCGTTAGGTATCAGGCAAGGTGTCGGTCGGATGAAGTTGTTCTGGGGCATTATTGCACCAAGGCGAATAATATTTACATGGTTCCTGCAAATTGATTATTGGGTTGTTCGATTAAGTTAAACCCTTTCTACCTCAAAAGGCCTCTGGTCTGTTGCCTCTAAAACAATCTGGGCTGAGAGGATTTGGACGGAAACTCATCAGTCGACGGAGGAAGCAAGCCGTGGGCGAGCAACCAATCTATTGTCGGTTCCCAACGGTAGGTTTTTAGATCGATGTGTCCTTGTTGGTCGAATACCACCCCCTCCTGTTCCAGCAGTAGACGCTGGAGATGGGGACCATGACCGGAGCGCTCGCTGATCCGTCCTTGGGCGTTGATCACTCGATGCCAGGGAAGGTCATCGCTGCAGGCAGCCATTGCATAGCCAACCCAACGAGCTCTGGCGCGGAAGTAGGTCGCTCTATCGACCTCAGCCGGGGGTGGAATGAGGGCGGCGATGCCACCATATGTCATTACCTTTCCCTGAGGGATAGCTCGTACAATCTCATAGATACGAGTGTAGTAAGCTGAAGGTTTTTTAGGATTTCCCATAGATCTCTATCGGCATCTGCTGCTTGGACGGCTATTTCCTTTGTCAATCGCCTAATCGTGTTTTGAGTAGTTGATATTTATGCTGACTACTTGTTTGATTGGTACTCCATCTGCTAGAGATGTGGTCGGTAAATGTACACTGACCAGGTTGGAAGGTCAATAACCTGATGGGATCATGAGTTGAGGTTATGGCAGGGGGTGCTTATGGGGAGTTTGTATTTCCATTATCATGTTTAAACTATGTGTCACACTTTGTTCTCATTGTCCGTGTGGTTTGCGTGTCGTATAATCAATTGCCCTAGATGGATTTAAATAGGCTAATAGAGGATATAGACTAATTGATTGAATCCACTGATCACCCGAGTGTTATTGAGGAATTGGTTGATCTAAGTCGAGTAGCTGAAGCTGTC
>JAUVOZ010000093.1 GCA_030598885.1 Anaerolineae bacterium
GATGAAGATAAACACACCATCCGTCGCCAATTCACTGGTCCCATCAGTCTTTACATTCCGGATGCGTACCCCCTCCACTTTGCCATCCCCAATGATCTCTTCGACCACCGAGTCCCAGATGAAGCTGATCTTCTGGTTAGCAAAGGCACGTTTCTTAAGCGTCTCCCCGGCGCGCAACTCATCACGTCGATGGATAACCCTAACTTGGTTGACAAAGAGGGTGAGGAAGATGGTTTCTTCCATCGCACTGTCCCCACCGCCGACCACTACCACGTCCTTATCACGGAAGAAGAAACCGTCACAGGTGGCGCAGAATGACACCCCGCGCCCGATCATCTCCTCCTCACCCGGGATCCCTAACCGTCTAGGCGAGGCACCCACGCAGACGATGACCACCTCCGCTTCGAACACCTCACCGTGGGTTTTAATAGTGAACGGCGACCCATTATTGAATTCAACCCCAGTGACTTCGTCGATCGTGATCCGCGCCCCAAAGGCCTCAGCCTGTTTCTGCATAAATTCGCTCAGCTCCGGACCGGTGATTCCTTCAGGGAAACCGGGATAGTTTTCGACCTGGTTGGTGATAGAAATCTGCCCGCCAAGCTGGCTACCTGCTATCACCAGCGGATTGAGGACCGCGCGGGCGGTATAAATTGCGGCCGTTAAACCAGCCGGGCCTGAACCGATGATTATCACTTTCTCCTTCTGCATATATCCCTCACTGGTCAAGCAGGCAACGCCAATCCTGATCAAGGAAGCGGATCAGCCGGGTAACTAAATGATCCAGCCATCAAAGGGGCACTTGTATTCGAGGTTAACCTTTTGTATCCATTAACCTTTAATTGGCTGATCCGGGTTGATGCAGCCTCTCAACGCTCTCTTCCATCAGGGGTACGGTTACGGTTATGCACGTCCCCTCACCCTCGGCCGACTTTATGTGCAACTCCCCGTTAACCAATTCGGTGCGTTCTCGCATGTTGACCATCCCTAGACTCCCCCGCTGCTCATAGTTGGCATCAATTGCACCGACATTGAAACCAACCCCGTCATCCTCTACTTCAAGCACAAATTGGTCGCCACGGCGGGTAAGACGCACCCAAACGTGTTCGGCCTCAGCATGTTTGCGGGCGTTGTTAACCGCCTCCTCGGCGATGTAGAACACCACACCCTGTTTGCCGATCTCCATCTCATCAGCCACATCCGGCTCGGCTTCAACGATAACATTCTGCCGATGTGTCTCACGCATTTTCTCGGCCAATTGACAGAGGGCTGCCACCAGACCCCTTGACTCCAAGATCAAGGGGCGCAGAGTGAAGAGCATATGACGGATCTCCCGCGTTGTGCGGCGCGCCAGATCCTCCACCTTATATAGTTCATCAACCGCCGCCTTCGGATCGCGCTCGATCAAGCGCCGGGCGAAGTTGATTGTCATGGTAATGGCCGCGATCGTTTGAGTCGGTCCGTCGTGCAGGTCGCGCGCCAGCTTCTTGCGAGTTTCATCCTGGATCTCGGTGATACGTTCCTTCTCCTGCTCCAAATTCTGATATTCCTGGGCATTCTGCAAAGCGATTGTGACTTGCTTTGCCAAGGCACCCAGGAGTTCCACCCGCTCAACGCTGAAATAGCGCGCATCCGGGTGGGCAAATAGGAGTACACCGTATGTCTCCAGGGTGGAGGCAAGAGATATACACAATCCAACATTGCAGTCCCGTAGAGCACCTAGGCCCTGCAATTCTGGGTCATGCGCCAAGTCGTGAGAGAGGCATGGGGCGCCAGTGGTTAGAGCCTGCTCAATTAACCCGCTCCCTCCGGTCAGAGAGACCCGCCAGTCGGCGTGATCCAAACGCCGGGCAGAGGCAACATGCAGCCGATCCTCGAATAGGAGCAGTAGCGCACTCACCAGTTTTGTATCTACCGAGTCTGAATCCGCCAAGGCACGGACGCTTAGATCTAGCGCCAAGTCCAACACTCGTTCGAAATCTAATGTAGCGTTTAGTTCAGCTGCTATGAGAAAGATGGTTTGCGCCCACCGCTGCTCTCGCTCACGCACCAAACTCAAGCTCATCACTTGCTCCCGCTCGAGGAACAACGCCCTACGGCGTATCTGTTCTTCGAGAACTCCAACGACGGCCGCGGCTAGCATCATTGTGCCGGTGTAGATCCCAACTGGAATCAACGCCCAAATGCCGGCTCTGCTGAAGATCACACTCATCAGAGCGGCGAAAATTAAGCTCAGACCAGTCGTTAATAGGATGCTTGGCAACCCGTAATACAGACCGGCTCTCATCGGGCCGATTAAAAGGGTCCACCATAGTGGGCTTTCAACAAGACCGGAAAGCCCAATCGTCGCGACTGCGAAGCCGCTGTCAATGACGACCTCAGTTCTCTCCAACCACGTGGGTTTCCAACCCCCCCTTTGCGCGAGGTTGATGAGCAGGGTGAAAACCGTCCATCCGGTCAGGAGGTAAATCAGGCTCGTTGAGAGACACCCGTACAAACCAGCAACCAGCGGCACGGCGACCAGAACGAGGGCGCGGGTACTGAGGTTGATCCAATCTAATGGTGTCAGCGGCACCCAGATTCGAGAACGTTTCATAAGCTCAATAATATTCACTTCGGCAGCAAGTGCAACCGAGCCCAATATACTAACGGAGTTAGTTCACTATCCTCGCCTAGTGCGCAGCAATTCCCATAGCACTCCCCTGCGTGGCGCCAATGCAAAAGCCAACACAAAGATGACCGTCTCCACAAGAACGATCGCCGGTCCCGAGGCAACATTAACATAGAACGAGAGATATAAACCCAAGACGGCTGAAAAAGACCCAATACCTGCCGATAACAACATCATACTCGGCAATCTTCGACTAATTAGATATGCGGTGGAAGCTGGAGTCACTAACATGGCCAGCACCAGGGCAACTCCAACCGCTTGGATGGATATCACAATAACTATGGCCAGCAGGACAAGCAGTATATTTTGCAGTAAAGACACCGGCAGGCGCAAAGTTGTGGCAAGCACAGGGTCAAAGGAGATCACCAGAAATTCCTTATATAACGCGAAGACCGTGAAAAGTACTAGCGCCCCCAGACCTGCCATCAGCCACAGGTCATCGTTCGAAACGCCCAACAGATCACCAAACAAGATATGAGCCAGATCGACAGCATAACTGCGTTGCATCGAGATCAACGCCACACCAAGGGCAAAGGCTCCGGCAAAGACCACACCAATGATCGCGTCCTGCTTGATTTCTGAGCGCCTACCGAGGGCGCCAATAGCTAGAGCAGCCAGCACACCGACCAACAACGCACCGGCGGCTAACGGCCACCCTAAGAGGAATGCCATCACAACCCCTGGAAGGATGATGTGAGCTAGGGCATCGCCCAAGAAGGCCATCCCCCGCAGCACAACATAGGTGCCCAGGACGGGACAGACCACACCGACGATCAGCGAAGCCCACATCCCGCGTATCATAAAGGCGTAGCTAAAGGGTTGAGTGAGCCAATGCAGGATTTCATCCATGCTACAGATGATCCTCCCCACCCTCGCAGCAGGTGTCGGCGATCAACATCCCCTCACCTTCTGGCAGTAGATGTACATTGCCGCCATAAGCTTCGAGTAAGGAGGAGCGAGTGAACACCTCATGTGGAAGGCCAAAGTCGATCAATCGACGGTTGAGGAGCATTACTTGATCAAAGCGTTCAGCGGCTAGGTTGAGGTCATGCATGGCAACCATGATCGCAACCCCTTCCTGCTTCAGTTCGTCCAAGGTGGCGAAGATTGCTTCCTGGCTGGGCATGTCGAGGCCGGTTAGCGGTTCGTCAAGCAAAACGACTTCCGCCTCCTGGGCAAGCGCCTGAGCAAGGAATACGCGCTGCTGTTGTCCCCCAGACAATTCGCCTATTTGTTGGTTGCTGAGGTCATAAATCCCAACCCGCTCTAACGCATGGCGCACATTTTTCCAGTCCTGCCTGCTTGGCCAGCGGAAGAGCCCGATCTTACGTATGCGTCCCATCATCACCACTTCCTTGACAGTGATCGGGAAGCTCCAATCGACCTGGCTGCGTTGTGGTACATAGGCGATACACACATGCCCCCCTGGCTTGTGACCATAGACGTGCACCAACCCCGCTTCAGGGCGCAGGATGCCGGCGATGATCCGAAAAAGCGTGGTCTTGCCGGCCCCATTGGGCCCGACCACCGCTACGAGTTGCCCAGCTGGAAGACTGAAAGTTATATCTCGCAACACAACGGTGCTGTCGTAACGAAGGCTGACGCCTTCCATCTGAATTGGCGGCGCAGAAATATCGTGGCTAGCGGGGCGGGTCAGAAGTTGAGCCATGAGGTCACCTACTCTAACAAAGCCTGAACGATCTCGTTCACATCGTATTGCATAAGGGTGATGTAAGTGCCCGCCGGACCGTCTGGCTCGCTCAGGGAGCCAATATATAGCCGGACCAACTCAACGCCGGTGTCTTCTGCGATCCGTTCAGCCAACCTGGGATTCACCGTCGTCCCAACGAACACAGCTTTGACCTCCTGTTCGCCGATCGTATCTACCAGCTCGGCGATTTCTTGGGCCGAGGGTTGCGCCGCCATGCTGTAGGCAGGAATCACGGCTCCAACCATCTCAAAGCCATAGCGGCGCCCAAAGTAACTAAAAGCTAGGTGGTCGGTGACCAACTTGCGATCCTCAGGCGCGACCCGCGCCACCTGCTCCTGAATCCAGGCATCCAACTCTTTTAGCATTTCTACATACTCATATGCATTGGCTTCATAGAGATCAGCGTTGACTGGGTCGAGAGCACTCATGGTCTGGGCCGCGTTCTCAGCCCAGACGATGACATTGAAAGCGTCAAACCAAACGTGAGGGTCCACTCCTGCTTGATCTTGATAAGGGCCTTCCCCCTCACCGCGATCGTGGTCCTCCCCCTCGTCGCTCCCCCCACCTTCCT
The DNA here is from genome assembly GCA_030598885.1 of Anaerolineae bacterium. GTDB lineage: Bacteria > Chloroflexota > Anaerolineae > Anaerolineales > E44-bin32 > DUEZ01. The sequence continues at coordinate 4,954 of JAUVOZ010000093.1, forward strand.
GATGATCAGATTTCTCACCTCTACCGAACAAGCTCAATTCGATCCCCTCAGAAAGCGACACGATCGGAACATCGACGGCGACTTGTTTAAGGGTCTGGTACATGAACTCTTCCAGCCCAACACCGTTGAGGAAGATCACGTGGGCGTTGACCATGACCTGATAATCACCCGGAGTAGGCTCATAGGTATGAGGGTCAGCGCCGAGGGGTATCAGGGTGGTTAACTCGATTGCCTCCCCGCCGATGTTGGCTACTATGTCGGCAACGATATTGGTAGTAGCCGCCACGCGCAAACTCTCACCCTCTCCCAAATCGGTCGGTGAAAGGTCGTGGATGTCTACCAGAAAGTTATTTTCAGCCAGCACAAATTCGCCAAACTTGTCAGGAGCCTTAATCATCTGAGAGGGGAATGATGAACAAGCAGCCAACACCAAAGAGGCCACTACCGCGATTACCCAGACCAGCTTAGATGATTTTCGGATTGCCATCAATCCCCAGCCATGATTATTCTTGCGCCCGTACAGGACTGCAGGAGGGTAAAGCAATATATGACAGATATTCTTCTGCAATGAGCTATGATAAACACCTTGATGTGAAGCTGCAGCTTTGATTAATGTTGAGGATAGTGAGCAGCAATCGCATTTCGTGTCCGCAGATTTGATCTATACATCCACCTATCCTTGACAGGCTGGACACAAGCCCAGTAACTCCAACAAATGATCCTCAACCAGGAAGCCAGTTTCGCGCTCGATAGGATCAATCAAGAGTGACAAATCATCCAGTCCGGGGAACTCAATCACCTGATGGCAATCCCGGCATATCAGATGGTGGCCGTGGGCTAGCTCAGTCCGGGCGTAACCGTGACAACCATCCTCACGGTGTACCCGGCGGACATGATCCATCCCCGACAATAGGGAAAGGGTTCGATACACGGTCACCAGGCCCAGCGTCGGGCAGTAGCGGCGAGCGCGCACGTGGATCTCTTCCGGGCGCAGGCAATCATCAGCCTCCATCAACACCTGTAGCACAGAGCGCCGCGGGCGAGTCAGGCGGTACCCCAAACGCTTGAGATCAGCGAGGACTCGTTCAACCTTCGGATTTGACATATTGAAAATCTTTTTCATTAAGTATCTTACGACCAGTTCGGGGTTCCGTCAAGATCGGAATGTCGTTTACTAGATTTCATAGCCGATGTAACGAGTGCAATCCGGAAGCTCTGCTCCCGCTCTGTCCTGAGTCCCTCGGCGAAGCTTGTCCCTTCGACAATGCTCAGGCTTCTTCGTCCTGAGCATTGTCGAAGGGCTCGGGACCTTCGGCTTAGTCGAAGGAGGCGCAAGCAGAGCTTGCGCACTCCACAATACTGTTGGCGTAAAGTTTACGGTGTTGGCGAGGAGGTAACCAAAAATGTGGGCGTGACCGACGGGGTTGGCGTGACTGTGGCCAGTATGCCCCCCACGATCCAACCTTCCTTCCCCTCGACGGTTCGTACTTGCCACCAAATGACCCTGTCAACCTCTTCCGGACCGCCGATAATCCGCAGCGAGTCACCCTCGGCCAAAAAGCCGATGATAGCCCCTCTAGGCTCATCCCGCAGCATAGCCCCTTGACCGCCTGTTCCAATCACCACAGCTGCTGGCGGGGTGGGCGTCGGGGTGACGGTGGATGTGTGCGTGGGTGTCGCGGTTGGGGTAGCCGTAGCGGTGGGGGTATTGGTGGGTGTCATCGTGGCAGTAGCGGTAGCAGTGGGTGTAGGAGTGGGCGTTGGAGTTGGCGTAGGAGTGGGGATAGAAGCCATCACCGAAGCCCCCATGCCCGCCGCGCTGAACAACGCCACAAGTCCCATCAGCACCATCGCCGCAGCCAAAGAGTGGCTATTCCCAGTCAGAGGACGAAATCCGATAATCGTCAGCGTCACCAGACCGGCAACTACGGCCCAGGTTAGATGCAACCCGAAGGTCAGCAACGCCCTCTGCCAGAGGTCAGGATTCCCAAGGACCAGACCAATCCCGGTGAGACCTAGGGGAAGCGCCAACTCATATGCCACCGCGGCGCTGGGAAGCGCAGGGATATGCTCCCTGTGAGCCAATCCGACCGCCATGAGCGTGGCACCGATCAATAGCAATCCCAAATCGATCAAGTTAAGCTTGGTGTGGCCAGCGGTCATGATCAGACTGGGTTCGGACGCGGCGTACAAGCCACCGCTTAGACCAGCGGCCAGCGTCAGAAGCGCAACCGCGACGGTCAGTGCAGCCAGCATCCGTAGGAAGAAACGCGGTGAGCCGGAAATAGCAGCCAGTGCCATACCAGCCACTGGAGCCATACGTGGTGCAAGTAGCGCCCCGGCTACTAGAATCGCACGTTGGTCGAACCTGAATCCCAGACCAATCAGCAAGCCGGCTAGGAGAGCATAGAGGAACAAGCCAATAGTCGGGGAGACCTGGTGAGCCAGTCCTTCGAGAAAAACCTCCCGCTCGTCGGCTCTAAGCTGAGTGAGCATGCGGCGGGCGCGTCTCCGCCGGGCGCGCGTGAAACGCTCATGATCGTTCAATGGTTCGGTTATTTGTTGACTCATCGACGCAGACTCTCAACCAGGTGCTAAGGATTTTCGAGCATCGCCAGGACGGAAGGGATATCGGGGGTGACGGCATCAACCGCCGTCAGGGTTTCGATCGCAAGACCCTCCTGTGAAAGTGCCCCAACACCAACTTCCGCCTAACACAACATTCCAACATCATTGGCACCCTGAACAATGGTGATCAATTCCCCCGATTGCTGCAGGGCGCAGGCATTATAGCACTGTATGACGGTAAGTTATAAA
>JAUVOZ010000071.1 GCA_030598885.1 Anaerolineae bacterium
CCTCGTTTTCATGTGTTTCGGCGGCATCATCCTCTTCATTGTCGGTATCGTCGCTCTGGCAGTCAACAGCGATCGACGTCGCAAGCTCGCTTACCTACCTCCCAAGCTAGCCATCGAAGGTCATGGCATCAAGCGCGGCCTGACCGCCATCGAGGCTGCAGTGCTGTTGGAAACACCCCTCGATCGTGTGTTGACAATGATCCTTTTCTCAGCCATTAAGAAAGGAGCCACCCAGGTCGTTTCCGAAGACCCGCTCAAGATCGAGCGAATCACCCCTCAACCCGAAAATCTTCGACCATATGAAGATGATTTCCTCATAGCGATGATCGACGAAACGTCCCGTAAGCGACGAACCGCCTTGCAGAAGGTCATGGTCACCATGGTTAAATCGGTCCAAAAGAAGATGAAGGGATTTAGTCTCCGCGAGACAAAGAACTATTACCAAGCCATAATTAAGAAAGCCTGGCAGCAAGTTGAGCAGGCTGCAACACCGGAGGTTCGCTCCAAGCTCTACGATGAGGGTCTCGAGTGGACTATGCTCGATCGCGACTTCGACGATCGTACGCGTCGCGTTTTCCGCACCGGTCCGGTCTATGTGCCTATATGGTGGGGTCGCTATCGTCCCTCTACCGTATCCACTGCACGTCCCTCAACAACTGCTCCTACAGCCAGGGCTCCAGGTACGAGTGTCTCATTGCCGACCTTACCTGGAGCTCAATTCGCCGCCACTATGGTCACCGGCGTGCAGAATACCGCTTCAAGCATGGTATCAAACGTGTTGTCATTTACCAACGGCGTAACAAAAACCACCAATCCACCTCCACCCCCCTCTCGCTCCAGAGGCGGCTGGTCGTCTGGTGGTGGTTCTAGTTGCGCTTGTGCGTGCGCCTGCGCAGGCTGTGCCTGTGCCTGCGCAGGAGGCGGTAGATGAGGTTGCGCTCTCCAAGCAATCGTAAGTCAATTGGAGACGATTTTACACCTGGTCTATATGGCTACACGCACATCGTTCCGGGTGAACAGTCGCGGATTCACCTTCGGATCGAAAAAGATGGCCGCGGTCTGTTGTTGATCAACGCCAACCGGGCGATCCACCTCAATCCAACCGCTTCGCTAATGGCATGGCTGATACTGGAAGACCGACCGGAAGCCGAAGCGGTGTCAATTTTACGCAATCGCTATCGGGTGGCATCGAAGACTGCCAGGGCAGACTTTGCAGAAGTACGCGATCAAATTGAGCAACTCATTAAACCGGACGGCCCATGCCCGATCCACGAACTCGAGCTGGATCTGTTACCACCCTTTTCCGAGACACCGAGCGCTCCATATCGTATGGACCTGGCACTAACCTATCGCTGTAATGCCAACTGTCCTCATTGCTACAACCAGAGGCCGCGAAACTACCCCGAGATGACCACCGACCAGTGGCGTCGGGTCATCGATCAACTATGGGAGATCGGCATACCCCACATCTGCTTTACCGGCGGCGAGTCGACCCTGCGGGAAGACCTGACCGACCTGATCTCCCACGCGGAAACAAAGGGGCAGATTACTGGTCTGCTCACCAACGGGATCCGCCTTTCTGACCACAGCTATGTTGAGAGCCTTGCATCCGCCGGACTTGACCATGTGCAAATTACCATCGAATCCCATCTCCCCGAGGAGCACGACCGCATGGTGGGGACCCCCGGCGCTTGGGAAAGGACTGTCCAAGGTATCCGCAATGTCCTCCAGCATGGCTTCTACGTCATGACCAACACCACCCTATTAGCCAGTAATACCCCCGACATCGGAGACACTATCGATTTCCTCGCCGATCTTGGCGTCCCCACTGTTGGGTTCAATGCTCTCATTTATTCCGGTAGAGGTAGAACAGTCGGCACGGGCATCCTTGAGGCCGATCTTGCTCCAGTGCTCGAGATCGTACGCGCCAGGTCGAACCAACATGGTCAGCGGTTGATCTGGTACACACCCACCCAATATTGTCACTTCGACCCGGTTCAAATGCAGCTCGGTGTTAAAGGCTGCTCGGCCGCCAGGTACAACATGTGCGTTGAACCCGACGGCGCCGTCATCCCTTGCCAGTCCTACTATGAACCTGTTGGTAACATCCTGCAGGATCCATGGGAGTCGATCTGGAACCACGACCTTTCACTTTGGCTTCGCGAACGCCGTTATGTGCCGAAGGAATGTGATGCTTGCCCAATGCTGAAGGAATGCGGTGGTGGATGTCCCCTCACCCTACAGCACCAACCACAGCAAGCACCCATAAATCACATCTCGATGCCGGAAACCATATCCGAGTCATAAAAGGAAACTTTCCATGTCATCTATCCTTTCTCGTCTCTTACCACCTTATGAAAAACCGGAACCCTTGAAACCCGGCATGTATCACTGGATGGCTCCGGATGATGCTCCGATTCCCTATCGACTTCATCTTCGGGTGGAGGGTGAAGGGACCAGCATTTTGATCGTCAACGCGGCTACCGTTCTTCATCTCAACCCGACGGCCACCGCCCACGCCCTTCAACTGATCGAGGGCGCCTCAGAAGAAAGCGCCGCTGAGGCTATCGCCAATCGATACCGTGTCAGTCGCCGGCGTGCCCTTAAGGACCAACGCGAATTACGCGAGCAGATCATTACCTTAGCCACCATCCCCGACGTCGATCCGGTGGTCTTTTTAGGAATGGATCGCACTGAGCCATATTCCGAGCATCCATCGGCTCCCTATCGTCTCGACCTCGCTTTGACTTATCGGTGTGACCCTGACGGTACTCTCGATCCACTAGCTCGACGTCGAGTCGACCGGGAACTCAACACCACCGAGTGGAAGCAAATCATCGCCTCTGCCTGGGAAGCCGGCATACCCCATATCACCTTCACTGGGGGTGAACCGACGCTGCGTATCGATTTATCCGACCTGATCGCGTTCGCCGAGGAGACCGGGCAGGTTACCGGGTTGCTCACCGATGGCAGGCGCTTGGCCGACGAAACCTACCTGGAATCACTCTCCAAAGTGGGTCTGGACCACATTCTGGTCGCGCTGATTGTAGAAGATGCCACAAGCATGCAGGGTTTGAAGAACGCGCTGGCATCCGACGTCTTTACCGCTGTGCACTTGACGCTCACCCCCAAGATGATTGGGATGGTGAATAAGACTCTTAAAGAACTGGTGGAGATCGGTGTTCCGGCGGTCTCGCTCTCAACCAGCGATACAACTGAAAAGATGGCTAAGGAATTATCTGAAGCCCGTGATTATGCCGCAAGCCTGGACCTTGATCTTATTTGGGACCTGCCCACACCATACTCCTCAACCAACCCTATTGCTCTTGAACTTGACGTCCCACCGGTAGGCGCTGGACGTGCCTGGCTCTACGTCGAACCGGATGGTGATGTGTTGCCTGCTCAAGGCATTAACCAGGTACTGGGTAACTTCTTGCGCGATCCCTGGTCGGATATCTGGTCGGCGGCACAAGGTTGAGAACGATTTCCACCACTGTAGCCGCACCCTTTAGGGTGCGTTCATCTCGTGGGCCACGCAGGTTAAATATGTGGAAGGGATTGATGCGATTGACATGAAGCATCACACATATACACCGTCGGAGTGGCACCACCGTTACCAAATACAGGCCAAATGGACGGATGCTGTCCGAAGCAGGCTGTTCACTATGTCTGGGTTGCCGACCGCTGGTCGCATCCTGGAGGTTGGTTCTGGCACAGGGGTCATCACCGGGGAGATCTCGACTCGTTTCCGCGGTTCAACTTTCGGCTTGGACATTGATCCACAGGCGAATGCCTTTGCCACTGCCGGTGACCCTCAAACCTGCTACGTGACTGGTGATGGCGAGCGACTCCCCTTTCCCGAAGCCACATTCGACACCACCCTCTGCCATTTCTTGCTGATGTGGGTTCCAGACCCCGGCAAAATTATATCCGAGATGTCGCGGGTCACCCTGCCCGGAGGCTGGGTACTAGCCTTGGCCGAACCGGACTATGGTGGACGCATCGATTACCCTAAAGAGCTGGCAGAAATCGGAGAACTTCAAACCAAAGCCATGGCAAACCAGGGGTCCGATCCATATATTGGCCGTAAGATGAGAGATATATTCACCCGAGCAGGGCTCCTTGATGTTCTGGTCGGCGTATTGGGAGGGGAATGGACCGGTCCACCCTCAGGGGAGGAACTAGACTCTGAATGGCGCACAATAGGTTCCGATTTACATGGAACGCTTTCCAGCCAGGCGCTCGCCACCCTGCGTCAGACCGACCTCGATGCATGGCACGACGGCAGCCGTATACTTTTCGTGCCCACATTCTACGCTTACGGCCGCGTTGCTTGATCTTCCAACCAGACAACAACTCAAGATTACCCTCGAAAGGGGTCTGCTGCTCCCGTCGTGTGCCTCTATCTTTATAGATGACCAAGAACAGCAGCAGGGTCACAGACCCTGCTGGAGCGTGAAAATTATGCTCGACGGGGGTCTGCGACCCCCGTCGTCGGAAACCTCGATCGGCTTAGAACAGGCCGGTGATCTTTCCCGTCTCCAAGTCGATGTCGATGTCCATGAAAGCTGCATGGGTTGCGAGACCAGGCATAGTGCTCATCTTCCCGATCAAGGGGTAGATGAAGCCTGCGCCAACGCTGGCTCGAACCTCGCGCACCGGGATCTTGAAGCCGGTCGGCACGCCTTTCAACATCGGATCGTGACTCAAGCTCAGATGGGTCTTAGCCATACAGATCGGCAAATTTCCAAAGCCTGCCTTCTCGTATCTTGCGATCTGCTCCTCTGCCAACGGATCATAAGTCACACCATCCGCGCCATAAATTACATCGGCGATATGCTCGATCTTCTGCTTAATCGACCAATCCAGTGGATAGAGAAACTTGAAATCGCTTGGCTTCTCGCAGGCAGCGACAACCGCCTCAGCCAGCTTGGCGGCACCTTTACCGCCATCAGCCCAGTGCGTTGAGACGACAGAATCCTCCGCCCCCTGGGAGATGGCATACTCACGGACCATCTCCATCTCGGCTGGGGTATCGTCCTTGAAGCTGTTGACGGCGACCACTACTGGGATGCCGAAACGCAGCGCGTTCTTGATATGTACACCCAGGTTTGGTAAACCGGCTTCTAGTAGCTCGAGGTTCTCTTCAGTGTAGGCTTTGTCCAGAGGCGCACCAGGTGACACTTTCGGTCCACCGCCATGCATCTTGAGAGCACGTACTGTCGCCACGAGCACCACCGCATTGGGGATCAAACCGGAGTAACGGCACTTGATGTTGAAGAACTTCTCCATGCCGATATCCGCGCCGAAGCCGCTTTCGGTGATCACGTAGTCAGCTAGTTTGAGTGCGATCTGGTCGGCGATGATCGAGGAGTTGCCGTGAGCGATGTTGGCAAACGGTCCGGCATGGACAAAAGCCGGTTGGCCCTCCAAGGTCTGCATCAAGTTGGGCATAATGGCATCCTTCATAAGGACGGTCACTGCCCCAGCAATCCCAAGTTTCTCAAGGGTTACCGGATTCCCTTTCTTATCCAAGGCAACGACGACGCGACCCATGCGTTCACGCAGATCCTTCAGGCCTGTCGTCAAGGCAAGGATGGCCATAATTTCACTGGCGACGGCGATATCAAAACCCGTCTTACGGGGGAAGACCGGGTTCGGTGAGCCATCTTTAAGCTTATCATCGTTTAAGCCGACCATGATCTCCCGCATGGATCGGTCACAAATATCAACCACTCGATTCCAGGTAATCGTATCCGGATCGATGTCAATGCGGGTGACCCCGCGCCGCTTCAGCGCCTCATCAGTCTGACGGCTTTCATGGTACATACGCGTGTCCAGCGCCGCGGCGACCAGGTTATGGGAAACGGTGATGGCGTGAATGTCGCCGGTCAGATGTAGATTGAAATCCTCCATGGGAATGACCTGACTGTAACCACCGCCAGCTGCCCCACCTTTTATGTTGAAGGTTGGTCCCATACTAGGTTGACGGATGCAGCACACTACGTCCTTACCGAGGCATGTACCCATGGCCTGGGTTAACCCGACCATGGTCGTGCTTTTTCCCTCGCCAAGCGGCGTTGGTGTAATGGCCGTCACATCCACATATTTGCCTTGTGGACGGTCTTTGACTTTCTCGAGAATGTCGAGATGGACCTTGGCCTTGTACTTTCCAAACAGGTCAAGGTCATCCATAGTGAGGCCGAGCTTGTCGGCAATCTCGAGGATCGGACGGAGATCTGCCTCTTGGGCAATTTCGATGTCCGAAGGAACAGGTCTTCGCGGTTTTAATGGCATTGAAACATTCTCCTTTGGATATAGCCAACGCTACGATTTTAGAATTCCTTCATTTGTAATTATCCCTAAGTCTGCACTGGAATTAAAAATAAGACAAGAGACATTTTTCACAATCTCTCCAGTCAACCATAATGTCTTCTTGATTATATATTGACTTAATTGGGACTGCGAGAACGAATTTAATTCTCAATAATCTCTATAGGCAAATGATTATAGACGGTCGTCAGCATGCTAATCTGGGCCCGGAGAAGGTTTGCAGCATATCAGGTAAATCAATATAATATTGTCCGTTGCATTTAGGCAGTAAACTGGATAAGATTCCTCTGACATTCGTCTGGTGGATGTGTGCTCTCTATCACTTCGCTGTCAGTGATATCTTTCACATACTTATGGAAGTAAAACTTCAAAGCAATTTGCACACGTTTTCTCTTTCCGATTGAGTTCGATTGACCCTCAACTTGCGTGCGTTTTCAGGCGTATAGCACGTGTGAGGTAATACTCATTATGAGGTGCCGAATGACAGAGACCAATTCCAACCATGACTTTCTCGAAGAGGTCATGGCCGCAACGCCCGGCGCAGAGACACTGATAACGTGCCTCCAATGTGGTACATGTGGTGGATCCTGCCCATCAGGATCAGACATGGACAACACGCCGCGGCAGATCTTTGCCATGATTAACGCCGGCATGCGGGATGATGTGTTGCGTAGCAACACACCTTGGTACTGCGTCTCATGCTATTACTGCATGACCCGCTGCCCTAAAGAGATCCCAATCACCGATATTATGTACACCCTCAAAAATATGGCTGTCCGGGCCAAGCTGTACGCCGACCGCGATGCGCCGGATTTCTCCAAGACCTTCATCAGCTTCGTCGAAAATTACGGTCGGAGCTTTGAAGTCGGGCTGGCCAGCCGATATCACCTCACCCATAAGCCCTTAAAGAAGTTTGATATGGTTCCATTCGCACTTAACATGCTCATGAAGAACCGCTTGTCGTTACGCCCAGAGCGCATTAAAAACATCGACCAGCTCCAGGCTATCCTTAATAAAGCGAAGACATTGGAGGGTGTGTGATGCGATACGGATACTATCCTGGATGTTCACTGAGTAGCACAGCCCGACCTTATGATATATCCACAAAGGCCATTGCGAGCCTGCTTGGTATCGAATTCGAAGAGGTTGAAGATTGGAATTGCTGCGGCGCCACTGAATATTTCTCGCTCAACAAGACAGCTGCTTACGCGCTTGTAGGCCGCAACTTAGCCCTGGCGGCAAGCCAGGACAACCTGGAACAGCTTACTGTGCCCTGCAGCGCCTGCTACCTCAATCTCAAGAAAACCGACTATTACATGGGCAAATACCCCAAGCTGGCTGAGATCACCAATGAGGCATTGGCCGCTGGTGGGCTATCGTATAATGCCGGTTCACTGACTATTCGACATCTTATCGACGTCGTTGTAAACGATGTTGGTTATGACACTATCGCTGAGAAGGTGGTACGCAAACTGAAAGGCTTGCGACTAGCCCCTTATTACGGCTGTTTTATTGTCCGACCTAAAATAAGCGAGGAGCCTCTGGATGATCCTGAATATCCTACACACCTAGACCGGCTCCTGACAACCTTAGGCGCTGATGTGATCGATTTCCCGCTCAAAGCACAATGCTGCGGCGGTCACATGACCCAGATCAGCGCTGAGACAGGCTATGAATTGATCCGCCGCTTACTCCACAATGCCAGCCAGCACGAGGCTGATGCTATCGTTACCATCTGTCCAATGTGTCAGCTCAACCTGGACGCCTATCAATCACACGTCAACCGGCACTTCAAAACAAACTATAACATGCCGGTGCTGTACTTCACCCAGATGATCGGTCTGGCACTAGGTATTGAGCCAAAAGCGCTGGGCTTCGGCCAAGAGATTGTGTCCGCAGCCAGTGTGATAAACAAGATCGGGACCGAACCCGGAGCTTCGGAACCTGCTAAGCCGCGCCGTAAGAAGGACGATTGCCCGGAAAGATAGTGGAGGGGTAGTATGACTGAGAAAGTTGGCGTCTACATCTGCCATTGCGGCAGTAACATCGCTGGCGTCATCGATGTGGAAGGACTCGCCGAGTGGGCCGGCGAGCATTTCGAGGGCGTTGCTGTATCCCGGGATTACAAGTTCATGTGCTCTTCGCTTGGACAAGAGCTCATCGAAAAGGACATCAAAAATGAGGGCTTGACGCGGGTTGTGGTGGGCTCATGTTCGCCACACCTGCATGAAAAGACCTTCCGTCGCACCTGCGCAAACGCAGGATTGAACCCATATCTATTCCAAATGGCAAGTCTGCGCGAGCAGGTCTCCTGGGTGACTGCGGATAAGAGCAAAGCCGATGAGAAGGCTAAAGCCCTGATTGCTGGCGCCGTGCACCGCGTTCAGCTTCAAGAAGAGCTCGAACCGAGTGAGGTGCCCGTTAACCCCAATACATTGATTGTTGGAGGCGGTATCGCCGGCATTCAAGCCGCCTTAGAGCTGGCTGACGCAGGCCATCACGTCTACCTGGTAGAACGCGAACCCTCCATTGGTGGGCATATGGCCCAATTCGATAAGACCTTCCCCACCCTGGACTGCGCCGCCTGCATCCTCACTCCCAAGATGAACGATGTCGGCACTCACGACAACATCACCATCCTGAGCTACAGCGAGGTTGAAGAGGTCTCCGGTTATGTGGGCAATTTCAAGGTCAAGGTGCGAAAGAAGCCTCGCTACGTCGACCCGGAGACATGCACCGGGTGCGGCATCTGCTGGACCGAATGCCTGACCAAGAGGATTCCCTTGCCGAAGCTGATCATGAAGGGTGAGATCAGCGTCGGAGAGAGGAGGCTTGGAGAGATATGAACACGAACCGGGTTGATGAGATCATTGACCGATACGGAGCCGACAGGACAGCCACCCTGGCCGTTCTCCAGGACATTCAAGCCGAGTATAACCACCTGCCCCGTGAAGCCCTGACTGAGACGGCCAGTAGACTGAGGGTCCCCCTGAGCGAGATTTACAGGATGGCTACATTCTTCAAAGCCTTCAGCCTGGAGCCGAAGGGGGAGCACATCATCAAGGTCTGCCTGGGCACGGCCTGTCACGTGGGCGGAGGGCCGCGGCTCTTGGAACAGATAGAGAGAGATCTGGGCATTAAGGCAGAAGGCACCACTCCCAATGGCAGATTCTCCCTGGAGGCGGTCAGATGCGTGGGCGCCTGCGCGCTGAGCCCCCTGGTGCTGGTGGATGAAGAGCCTCACGCCAAGATGTCGGCCACCAAGGCCAGCAAGTTGATCGCTGAGCTGTCCGCCGACTAGAGGGAAGGAGATGGCGCTATGCCAAAACTGAAGAGCCCAGAGGAACTCCAACATCTGCGAGAGAGGTTCCAGAGGGAGATCAAAGCAAAGACCCGGAC
>JAUVOZ010000107.1 GCA_030598885.1 Anaerolineae bacterium
AATCATGATCGGGATGATAGCAGGAACGAGATACTGGGGCAAGAGGACTATTGGCGGCGCCTGTTTTCAGCAGGATCATGCCTGTGTTGTAAGATTGGAAGTAACTACTCACCCTCCCGCAGGTTTAGATGTTGTTTTGACATAGAATCGCGTCTCGACCGGATATTCAAACTAATAAATGCTCTCAGTCGTAACCTGCGGGAGGGTAGGCTGAGTAGTCACATTAGTTGTTCTATCACTACCTCCATTCACTAGTCGGGCATGACGCTCCATGGTAGACTCGCTTCATGCCATTCCGGCAGGTAGGATCCCTTCGCATATATCAATTTGAATCTCTGATTCACCCCGACCTGGACCAGGCGATTTTTACCCGTCGGGGTGGTGTGAGTCCTGACCCTTGGCGGTCTTTAAACGTGGGTGGCACGGTTGGCGATGAGCGAGATCGGGTGAAGGAAAATCGCCATCGGGCTTTTACCGCCGTCGGGCGAGATCCATCTACCATTTATGATGTATGGCAGGTTCATTCAGCCCATGTAGTTGTTGCCGATGCACCCCGTACTGAGAGGTCTCTTATTCAAGCCGATGTGCTCATCACCGATAACCCTCAGGTGACCTTGTTCATGCGGTTTGCCGATTGTGTGCCGATCCTGCTCTTCGATCCCAAACATCCTGCGGTTGGTCTGGTGCACGCCGGCTGGATGGGGACCGTGCGTGGGGCGGCAGGCGCGGCAGTCCAGGCTATGGTTGAGCTCTATGGAACTCGAGCCAAAGATTTGCTGGTTGGGATTGGGCCATCGATCGGTCCTGATCATTACCCTGTTGGTCCAGATGTGGTAGAGCAAGTGCATCAGGCTTTTGGTCCTGGCGCTGATCGCCATCTACAAGTCCGGAATGGAGAGGTTCATTTCAACATGTGGGCAGCCAACCGTGACTTATTGGAGGAACGAGGAGTCAAATCTATCGAAGTGGCAGAGATCTGTACGGTTTGCCATCCAGACGATTGGTACTCACATCGCGGCGAACATGGGACGACGGGTAGGTTTGGTGCGCTGATCGCGCTGAGCAAGTGACGGCGATCTCTTCATCGCAGGGGCAGGCGGAATACTTTATCGTAAATCGTTGAACATCGGCTCATTCTGCAAGGTTGCGTCTTTTGTGGGATAATTTAATACCCTGAGAAAGGTACTTTTCGTGGTTGCTTTAGCCAATGCTATCCACATCGCATCACTTGGCTTGACCTTCATTGTTTTTGCCGACATCATCGTAGGTTACATTCTTAATCCGTATCACCCATTGAGGAGGACTCTAAACTCGATCGTCCAGCCGCTGTTGGCGCCGATTCGACGATTTATGCCACCTATGGGCGGGATCGATTTAAGTCCCATGGTGTTGATCATCTTGATCCAGCTGGTTGAGACGATCTTGATTAGGCTACTGATGTAGGGTCAGGAAACACGTATGCGAAAATTTAAACTTCACAACGGTAAGCAGGGGGCGGCGTTGACGATTCGGGTGACGCCACGCTCAAGAAAGACCGAGTTTGGGGGGCTGATGGAGAACGGCACTCTGCGTGTTCGGGTTGCCGCCCCGCCGGTGGAAGGGAAAGCTAACGCCGCCTTGGTCAAATTCCTATCAAAGGTTTTACGTGTGCGCAAGAATCGAATCGAAATCGTCGCCGGTCAGCACGGACTGGACAAGATAATTTCGATCCTCGATTTATCGGCCGAGGATGCAGAACGTCGGATACAGGGTTGGTTGGAGGATAGTTAGCCAAAAGGGATCAAACCTAACCCCCGAGGTAGGTCGAAGTGTCATCTTTGGGTCTTTGTTTCTAACCGGGGAAAATCTAAAAACGCAAAACCAACAAGCATGAAATTAAGGTCAGCCTGCTGTGGTCCCGATTTTCTGTCGAACAACATTATTACCATTAAGGGGGTTAAAGTACTAAATCACCGTTGGGCTGCCGTCAGTACGGCATGAAGAACCTGTAATCCAGTGATGCGTTTTATCCCATAAGCTTCGGAAGTTATGTGAATACCCATCTGGTCATCTGAGTCCAATCCATGATTGGGTAGCTCTTTCGCAGCATCCCAGAAATTCCATAAGGGGATGTCGTAATCATAAGCAATTTGAGTCATGATATGGTTGAGTGGGAAGCCTTCTTCAGTGGGGTCTGTTTTTGTGGCGATAATTGGTAGCACGTTGTGTTCGATGCTATATTCCACGATTTTCCGCATGTAATTATTAAAATCTTCCCAATTGCCCGGTTTTTGATTTGAGCCGATGCTTATCAGAAGAATACTTGGGTTGTTCAGACGGAATTCGCAATCCAGAGGAGTTTCCATTAAACCGCACCGACTAGTATCGTTCCAAAATGGGGCAAATATAGACGCAACTGTATAGTATTTACCCACGGTGACCGGAGAGCGAGACCAAACTGATCGGAAATGATCTCTTGTTGGTTGGAGGTAGGCATATTCCGTCGGTAGTGAAAACTCAGCCCAGTTGAAACGGCGGAACAATCGTCCTGGAATGCTCTGACAATCTCCAACAATTGAAAATGATTGAGGGTTTCTGCCTTCTTCCAAACCGCGCCGATAGATTTCGAGAGCATTTTCACTGATGGCAGGAACGACGGGCCACTCGCGCCAATCTTCGGGCTTCAAACGTTCCCATGTGCCGATTTCCTGACTCTTGGCAATCTCTTGGGCTTCTAGGAAGTACTTAACGCACGCTTCATCTGGTGGGGTGTTTACTGCGGTTGCCAGTCCATTTTCTAATAGGTACAGATTAATAAAAGTATCCTCGGTGAACACATATCGGAGCAATCTCCCAGCTTCATCGGCGTCCGATACATCCTTTACCAGCGTGACAGTTTTTCCAACTAATGAGTGATTGGTAGACGAAGATTGTTCGTTTACTTTTTGGTAAGTGGTATGTGAATCTATTCCAATATATTTCACAGTAGAGAGTTGACCGTCAATTAATACACTCAGTCTATCCGTATCGAGTACTTTAATCACCAACCCGACTTTGCGTTCTGTATGGTCAGGAACACAGAATGCTTCATTGATGGCAGGAAATTGTTCAGTTGAAGTTTCTTCCTCAGCTTGTGTTGATTCCAATTCCATGCTTGTTTCATCGATGGGTTGGTAATCATCATCTTGGTTGACATATCGCGATGGAATAAAGGCGACCTCATCATATAAAGCTTGAGGGCTTGTTTCGGATCCCTGGTTGAAAGTTTGATTGTCAACCCCATTTGGTATCAATAAGATTATTGATACAAGGGCAAACATAATGCTAATTGCCATACCGATGAGGAGAAGCTTGTTTCGTATTAAACCGAAGAAGGGATAATTTCTCATAAATCTAACTGGACGTTCACCTTATTGCAATTATAAAGGATGATCCTTTACCACCAATAAAGTCGACATCGATTGGATTGGGTGATCGCCGTCTCTTGGAACAGGTGTCCAGCATCACCGGAACATGCATTTCCTTACAATAACACAGCTGAATTTACAACCTGGGGCTTTGACCGCTAAGACATACCAGAGGATTAGCGAATTCGAAGCTCTTCCCATACCCCTAGCAGGATATCGGCTAATAATAGGGTCGCGTGGAACTGCAATAATGGAAGATCATTCTCCTGAACATTATCTAATGTGCGGAGAGGTATGCGCTTTCCAAGCAGATTGTTATGGTAGCATATACACAGAGTTAGCTCAACCCCACAAATGGGTTACCCTGGGGAACAAACCCCAGATAACCGACAAGGGCAAAACGTTCTGCCCCAAAAGGCAAATCCATAACCGAGACTACATCTCAGGATGGGGGATTTGCTTGATCTAAACCATATTGATCCGGTTGGAGCAATTCGATACCAGCCGCCCTTAGTCTCCAAAGCGCTTCGAAGGCGGCATCGCGTAAGTAGGGTTCTGAAGCATAGAGCGCTTGGTATAACTCAAGTCCTAGTTCCTCTGCGCCAGCCCAACCCTTGACTCGCCACATTGCAATCTGGAGTATCCTTATACCAGTAGAGTAGTGGCCCCGGCGAGAGAGACCATAAGGCAAACTGAGGTTAGGTGCGATGGAGAACGAAGGGTAGAACTTTATCAGAGTCTAATCAAGTAAGAAAATTCGCCCCCCGTCTGCAGGGGACTGCTTAGTGCGGGGGGCTTTAGATTGCTGGGCGCGCTCTTTGTGCTCGCAAAGATCCAGGCGCCCAATTGATTCTATGCATAAATGAGTCGAGTTGGTGAAGTGACGGGCAGGCGATTCTGCCCACCCGTCATTTGGTGTTCCTCATGGGTCAGGCTTCATTTTTGCTCCGGGCGTCGCAGATTTTCAAGCAAGCGCTCGAGCTCGCGTGATGCAATTTCGCGGCTGCCAAGGCCAAAAGCTAGTGCCGCTGCCACAGCAATTGCGCCAAGCAGGAGCCCAAAGGTCAGGTTGACAATTTCCTCAGCGATTCCCATTTGGCTAAGGGCCAAGGCGCCAGAGAACACAATGATGGCGATACGAGCTACAGGCGCAAGGATGTGGGCTTGCGAGCCGCCAGCATCACGGATCACTCGGTGTGCAAGCCCAGCCAGGTACAAGCCCAGGCCGAAAATTACCAAGCCCAGCAGAACGCCAC
The DNA here is from genome assembly GCA_030598885.1 of Anaerolineae bacterium. Classification (GTDB taxonomy): domain Bacteria; phylum Chloroflexota; class Anaerolineae; order Anaerolineales; family E44-bin32; genus DUEZ01. Next base: position 4,643 of record JAUVOZ010000107.1, read on the forward strand.
CTGCTGCCACCAGTAATTTGGAGACCAGGTCCGCCAGAATGGTGAAACCAAGCATGTTTGCAGCTTCGATTACGGCGAAGAACATGATCGCGACGATGACTAGGTAGCCGACGATTTCGGATGGTGTCCTTCGTCCCTCGGCAACTTCGCCGCCTACACCGATCCAGCTCAACACCCTATCAAATCCAATTCCGTTCAAGACGTTGGTCACAAAGGTACCCACGAGCCTAGCTGCGAAGTAGGCGATGCCTATCAGCAATAAAGCGCCAAAGATGGCTGGCAGGGCGTTAAGTATGGTGGTGAGCATCTGGGAGGCTGGCTCCGATACTGCCGGAATCTCTAGGGTGTTCAGAGCGGCGATCGCCACAGGAATGAGGATCAGCACGTAGACAATCGTGCCTATCACCTTTGATAGTTGCTGGTCACCCAGTGCGGTTGCCAATCCAGTTTGATCTCCGAGGCGATCCACGCCAACGCCAACCAACAAGTTGGTGACGATCTTACGCACGATGCGTGCAGCTAGCCAACCAACCAGCAGAATCAGCCCGGCTCCTAAGATGTTTGGTAGTACACCTAGGATTTCGTCCACCATGCTCTGGACTGGGGCAAGCAATCCTTGAAGGCCTAACGCGTCCAGCACTGCCGGCAAGAAGAGCAAAAACACCAGCCAATAAACAACATTGCCAATTGTGTTGGTTATAGAAATTTGCTCGGGTGCCTCAATGTCGGCCTGGCTGTATAGGCGTTCATCTAATTTTGCTGCCTTCAAAAGCCGAAAAATGATAAATCTGAGCCCGCTGGCGATGACCCATGCTACAAGCAACAGGACAGCAGCTCCAAGTAACAGGGGGAGATATGTAAGGATCTGGTTCAGAAGCTGATTGATCGGCTCAGCTACGATGGTTAGGTTGAATGCTTGTAGAAAGGCGACGATCACGAATAACATGATCAAGTAATAGACAGCCTTTCCGACCCAACGTTCGATATCGATGCGACCAGCTTTTACTTCCTCTTCGCCCCAGATAAAAGCGGCAATCCTATCATCAATCGTGGTCCGTCTGAGCACGCGCCGTACGATGGCGGCCACAAATAATGCGACCAGCCAACCCCCGACTAGGATTGCGAGGGCTCCTAGCGCGTTGGGTAGGTAGCTCCATAAGGTTTGTAGGAATTGCTGTATTAGCTCTGGCATCCAGTTTCTCTCCTTTCGATATATTGTATAGCTGTACGGATATGCTTGCGGAAGAATTTAGTGTTCCCTGTTAGTAAGTTGACGACCTGTCCTCCGAATTATAGTCAATTATACTTTAAATTCAGGTTAGTAAGTACAGATCGTTCTCATTATGCCAAAATGGTGGCATCGATATGGCCAAAAATCACTCATATGTCTCAAGTGGGGGAATTTGAGCTGGTAGACATAGAGGACGATGTGCTTACCCATAGAACAAAACGATCACCGTCTGCTTTTGCTGAACTGCACCGTCGCCACGTGGATCGCTATATCCTGGCTTGTGTTAGTGATGTGGATCAGTGGGTAGCACCCTAAACCTCCTATAGGGAATTTGGTTGCAATCAAGATCTGGAGCCGGAGGGGGGCGCTAGCCCAAGCATCGGTTGCATTATCAATGGATTTACAGAAGTCAGAGAATGTGGTTGTATAATAGGTAACGAGCAGTCGAAGCGATATCAAGAATGCATACACTGCAGGGCCCAGGCGAATCCTCAACAAGGGAGCCGAGGAATCAATTTGTGGGGGAAATCTCATTGCGACGAGCTGGAGAGTCTTCTCTCTCAAGCCTGCCAGCAAACCTCATAGCGTAAGGCAAAAAGGTCAGTAAAGTGGGGACGTCGAACGCACCGCATTGAAAGGCGAAGACCTACTCAACAGCGAATGCGCAGACCGCTACCTAATGCCGAGACCCTTCGTTGGATTAGGAAGCTGGGCCGCAAGCCCGGCTTCTTTTGTGTGCCTGGCAACTAGAACAAGGAGGGGAGATGAAAGGTGTGATTCTTGCTGCAGGAGCTGGCATACGGTTGAAATCCTTGACGCGTGAGTTTCCCAAACCGCTTGTGCTAGTGTTGGGACGGCCGCTGATTGACTATACCATCGAAGCCTTCGTTCAGGCCGGCTTCAACCGGTTGGGTGTGGTGGCAGGACACAAGGGACAATTGCTGAAGCAATACCTGGGCGATGGAAACCGGTATGGCATTAGCATCCAGTATCTGCCCAATGTACACTACCGGCAGGGAAACGCGACCTCTATCCTGGCCAGCCAGCCCTTTGTCC
>JAUVOZ010000130.1 GCA_030598885.1 Anaerolineae bacterium
GATACTTCTGCGGCTTCAACCGGTAACTCTTCCACGTCCACCGCCTCGACAGCCTCTTCCTTCACCGTCTCAGGCTCAATAATCTCAGCTGCCTCAGCTTCAAGCGCCTCAGGATTCACCTCTTCGGTGATCTCCTCCACCAGCTCCATGGGCTCCGAGATTTCTGCGGCCTCAACCGGTAACTCTTCCACTTCCACCGCCTCGACAGCCTCTTCCTCCACCGTCTCAGGTTCAATAATATCGGCTGCTTCAGCCTCCGATATTTCAACTTCCACCACCTCGACCAACTCCTCTACCTGCACCTCAGACTCACCAGCTTCTGCCACCTCAGCCACTGACGTTTCAGCCCCCATGGCTGCGGCAACCTCTTCTGTTGTCGCTTCTCCCTCATCACCTGCGGATGTCTCAGCTTCTAGCGCAGCGTCGAAATCCTCGACCTCTTCCGACAAGCCTACGCTGATTCCCTCCTCGCTTAGTTCTGCGATATCCTGCATAGCGGCTTGCCAATCTTGCTCTGCGTACTCCGCTGAGTCAACCCGCTTTAGGCTGAGGCCTATACGGCGCCGGTCGCTATCGATCTTGATTACCCGCAATGCCAGCGTCTGATCCTCCTGAACCACCTCTCGAGGATGTTCTATCCGCTGATCTGAGAGTTCAGAAATATGGATCAAGCCCTCGATGTCATACTCTTCCGTCCCCACCAGAGAAGCAAATGCGCCAAATTTAGTTAGCTTGGTAACAGTGCCCTCGACTAACTGCCCTTCACGATACTGCTCGGTGATGCTATTCCAAGGATCAGATTCAAGTTCCCGCAGCGACAGGCTAATACGCCTCCGCTTGGGATCAATCCCTAACACCTTGACCTCGACTTCTTGACCAACCTTGAGTAAATCACGCGGATGAGCGACACGCTTCCACGAGAGCTCCGACATATGCACCAAGCCATCCGCCCCGCCAATGTCGATAAAGGCACCAAAATCGGCTAGACTGATGACGTAACCGGTGCGGATTTCGCCGGGTTGAAGTTCAGAGATTAACCGTTCCTTGAGTGCATCGCGCGCCTCACGCGCAGCCATCCGCTCTGACAGGATTAACCGGTTGCGACGTCGATCAACCTCTATTACTTTAGCCATAATCGACTCGCCGACCATCGTCCCCCAACGTTTATCCGGGGTATCCCCATGTGCGCGACGACGTCTTGATAGATTCACCTGAGAAGTAGGCACAAATCCCCGTAGTCGACCGAGCTTGATGATCAGACCACCTTTGTTGTAACCAGAGATCACCCCTTCATACAACTCCTGGCTATCCAGCAGTTGCTCAACCCTCTGCCAGTCCTGCTCCTCTTCTGCACGCATAAGAGACAAAACCAGCCCATTCTGCCCACCAGAATGCACAACGTATACGTCAACCTCCTGCCCAACCACCATCTCCGCTTGTTTCTCTTCCGATAATCGTTCGAGCTCCCGTGCCGGGATAATACCTTCGGACTTGGCGCCAACATCCACTAGCACATCATTCTCGGTAACACGAGCAATGGTTCCCCTCCGAATCTCACCTCGCCGGGGCATCTCAAGCTCATACGATTCTGATTCCAGCAAGGCATCCATCGGGTGAGAATCCAACCCCTCTCCCCCTTCTGAAGGTTGTTGAGAGGGAGCTTGCTCAGCTCCGATGGTCTCCTCATTAGGTCCGACCAAAGTATCTTTCTCCGTCTAGATAGGATGAGCGCATTATAAAGGTGAACCACACTCTTGTAAACCTATTCCAATTCGACTCCCATACTGATGCGGTATAATCTTGGCTGAGTGACCAACTAATGACTTTTATCTATCCTTTCACTGCCATCGTCGGTCAAAAACGCATGTTGCGGGCCTTGATTCTGAACGCAGTCAATCCGCGCATTGGGGGTGTGCTGATACGTGGCGAGCGCGGTACTGCCAAATCCACCGCCGCTCGTGCACTTGCCGCCCTGCTGCCAGATGTGCGCGTTGTGGCAGATTGCCGTTTTGGATGTGACCCCGACCGACCGATTACCTGGTGTACCGAATGCAAGGAACGCGTCATCTGTGGTGAGGAGCTACCAGTTGAAATGAGACGCACCTCATTCATCGACCTGCCGGTCTCCGCCACAGAGGATCGCGTGGTGGGCACATTGGATATAGAGCGAGCGATTAAAGAAGGAGAACGTCATTTCGAACCCGGTGTGCTCGCCGCCGCCAATCGCGGTTTGCTCTACATCGACGAAGTCAACCTACTGGATGATCATGTGGTGGACCTACTACTTGATTCAGCCGCCCTAGGGATGAACATCATCGAGCGGGAAGGAATTTCCTTTAACCACCCATCCCGCTACATCCTGGTAGGTACAATGAACCCCGAAGAGGGGGACTTACGCCCACAGTTGCTGGATCGTTTTGCCCTCTCAGTACAGATTCAGGGCCTACCGGACCCGCGCGACCGGGTAGCAATTATGGAACGCAACTTGTCTTTTGAAGCCGACCCTCAGGCGTTCCACTCACTGTGGATAGAGCAAGAGCAGACCCTTTCGCAGGCCATCGAGATCGCCCGTAAATTGGTGGAGGCAGTAACCTACACCAAGCGCGACCTGCTCACCATCGCCGCCCTAACTGTATCGATGCAAGTTGACGGACACCGGGCTGACCTTGTAATCCTGAAAGCAGCCCGAGCCCATGCAGCTTTTGAGAACCGGACGGAGATCACCGAACGCGACATAACCCTAGCCGCTGAATTGGCGCTGCCACATCGGTTACGGCGCGGCCCATTTCAACAGGTTGAGGTCAACCTGGAAGACTTGCAGGCACGCATCGATCAGATTCAAGCTCAGGTCGGCGTTGAACAAGTCACCCCCGCTCCAGCTGAAGAGCAACCCTCCGGTAAAAAAAAAGTAAACTAACCCCTGAATCCACCGAGGATGGGCCACAAATCGGCCAAACCGAACCGACCCGACAGTCAACTATCGATTCGCTTCAGGCACGCTGGTGGGAAGGCGGTGATAAGGTCAAGGTCGGCGAAACATTTGTCCCGCGGCGCATCGAGGGTCAGCTTGATCGCCTAACCCGCCGCCAGGGTGGGCGCCGTACACGAACACGAACCGAGCGAAAACGCGGCCGTTACATAATGGCACGACCCGCTAAAGGATCGACCTCCGACATCGCCTTTGATGCGACCATCCGCGCGGCTGCTCCTTATCAGCTCCGTCGTATTGATCAACGCCAGAAGGTTGCCTTCGCCATCCTGCCCTCCGATTTGCACCGTAAAGTGCGCATTCGCAAGGCTGCTAATCTGATCATCTTCGTCGTCGATGCCTCGTGGTCAATGGCTGTTGCTGAACGTATGTCGGCCACCAAAGGAGCGATCCTTTCGCTACTGGCTGACGCATATAAACATCGGGACCGGGTAGGGTTGGTGGTGTTCCAAAAAGATCGTGCCCTGTCAATACTCCCCCCCACTAACTCGGTCCAACTCGCTCAGCAGGCGCTAGCTGATATCCCTGTTGGTGGAAAAACCCCTCTCTCAGCCGGGCTCAGTCTGGCTTACGACATATTTCAGAAGGAAAGGAACATCCACCCAGATGTGCTGCCGCTCATGATTCTCCTCACCGACGGGGCGGGAAATGTCTCGATGGGAAACCTTCCACCTCAGGAAGAAGCTCACCGGGTATCCGATAGGATCCGTCAAGCCGGCATACGTTCAATCGTGATCAACATGGAGCATGCAGCCTTTGATCAGGGATTAGCCAATGCGCTAGCCGAGCACCTGGGTGGTCCATGTTATACGCTCCATGAGCTCAAGGCCGATCACTTGTACCATGCTGTACGTCAGGAATTGAACAGTGGGGGATAGCCCAGATTGAGCTGAGGTACGCACCGCAAACTTCGTGGCCCGATCGATGGAGAGCTACTAAGTATCAATAGGAATTTATTTACTTTCGCTCCCCAATTTTCCTTGCCAGCCGCGCCAGTCGGTGCTCGACCGATGCCCAGGCCTGATCCCGGCGCCAATTATCTGTCCAACGAGTCAGACAGACCAACGCCTCCTGAGCCCAGCGGCGCGCCTCCACAAGATTGGGTGTATGCCATTCATAATACATGGCTAACTCCACGCAGGGTCTAAGGTCGTCTGGCGCCAGGGAATGCAGCATTTGCCAACCCTCCACCGCTTCCTCACGCCGCCCCTGACGTTTTAATTGAGCAGTAAGGTAGCGAAGCGCATCCAAACGCACCTCAAGTTCCGAGCTGGACACCGCTCTTCGAAAAGCCCTCTCCGCCGGTTCCAACCGACCAGCATCATGGTGCCAACGACCAACTGCCAATGCTTCCGACCCCGACAACTGCGATGGATCTTCGCGTTGATGTCGATCAAGCACCTGTATTGCCAGACCAACCAAGGTCAGAACATCGATCGCGTTATGGTAGGCCACCCGCCCCATTTCGCTGGCGTTCCCGGTACGCAGGTAGTCGAGGTACAAACCAGGGATCAGCGCCCCGGGCACATCCTCCTCCGTCCGTTGTACGCCTAATTGGTGTCGCTCGATTGTACCCAGGGTGCAATCGGGTAAACTTCGACGCCACAGCCGTCGCGCGGGGTGCAACAAGTCCAACTGCGGCCAAGTACTTAACGGCCAATGTCGCCGCAATCCAAGCATATATCGCATCTCAAGTAATGGGAGATCGAACGCCCGTCCATTATAGGAAACGAATCCAGCAGCTACTTCAATATCACCCTGTAAAGCGTGTAGCATTCCTCGCTCTTCACCAGGATCACGCAGGAAGTATTGACGGAGCTGAAAGGTATCCTCGACAAATGCGCCCACTCCGACCATGAAGGCGATCGTCCCTGCACCACCTACCAAGCCAGTGGTTTCGGTATCGATGAAAATCAGCTGTTCAAGCGAAGTCTCCCTCAAACGGGGTTGCCGAGCAACCTCGGATGCCAACGTGGAATCGAAATTAAAAAGGTCTGACAACATACTTGTTCCGTGCAGATAGTCAAGCGGGTACTTGGTCTGGATTAGGTAGGTAGGACCGAAAGGGGTGTCGACCTCCTCTCCCGGAGGTAATTCCCGGAGAGGCGATGCGGCGTCTACCCTAGTCGGTAACGGGGAGCCGCGGCGACGCCGACCCAATCTCTGCAAACGACGACGTAACGCCTTATCATTCATAAGGAGCAGATCTCCTCCTTGAGAGGAACAACGCTCTTTCATGCTCAAATCGGGAAGAGCGTTGTACTCCCGCGCGATGATGGAAAGACTGACCCTCGATAGATGTTGTCGATGAAGCCAAGCCCTTCATTCGTCTGTCATCGGCCACACCGAACACCGAACGCTTACAAATTCAACCCTTAATTTGGAGGTTCCAGAATGTGGCGGGATGAACATCATCTAACTGCAATGACCTTCAACAATAGCCCCTTTGTTCACCAGGAGCTATTATAACCCGCGGAGATGAGGGACGAGTCAATACCAAGCTCATCGCTGTCTCCTCCTTTGGCGAAAGCCTCCGTCGGGTTACCATCTCACCGCCCCGGCGGAGGCCTCGTTTAAGCCATCTCGCGACCAAATATGATCACCCGTTAATTTTTATCGAAGTAGCATCCTCGTGGTTTAGGTGACCACCGCCTGGAAAATGACGGTGAAAGTAGTACCATCACCCAACTTGGAATCCACCCAGATACGACCCCCATGGTTATCGACGATCGACTTCACAATAGACAAGCCTAAGCCGGTCCCTGGCATGTCA
>JAUVOZ010000132.1 GCA_030598885.1 Anaerolineae bacterium
ATATCCGAAGGCTGTCGCACCGACAGCGAAGAGATTGATCGCTAGGCCTGAGACAAGTTGGCTGGCTCGCCGGGACACAGTGAGATAAGCGTGTAAGACCCCCAAAAGCCCACCTACCAGCATAGCAAAAATCGCAGCCACGACAATATTCCCCCCCGTAAGGAAGCTCGCGGCGACCGAGGCAAGTGCGCCGGCCAGCATCATGCCTTCCATGCCAATATTGATGATACCTACTCGTTCAGTATAAACCCCACCTACGCTGACTAGCATTAGCGGAGCTGCCAAGCGGACACTTGCTTGAAGCCAGGCATTGATGGAGCTAATATCCATTTGCTATGCTCTCCTCTGCATGTGATTTCTTCTGCTGCTCCCGGTCAAGGAGTGCTCGCTCGCCGAAACCAATGGCAATGACAAACAGCACTGTCAGCGCCTGAATAACCAGTGCCATAGAGGCTTCGATACCGGTCACGATCTGCATTTTATTTGCACCCGCTTTTAAGCTTCCGAAGAAGATACCCCCGATGATCATAGAAAGTGGATTGCCGTTCACCAAAATGGCGAGTGCAAGCCCCTCATACCCAACCCCACTTACGAAGTAATCAAACAGTCTCCATTTCAACCCCAAGACCTCGCTAGCCCCCGCCAAGCCGCCTATCCCACCACAAACTAATAACACGCGGAACATCTGTCGTTTAACGTCCACGCCGGCATAACGTGCAGTCTCAGGGTTTCCACCAACCATCCTTGTTCGAAACCCAAAGGTAGTGTGACGCAATATAAAGTACAAGATCACGCCAAGGACAATCGCCAATATTAGACCTCCATGCATGCTGGTCCCCTTCACTAGAATGGGTAGACGAGCACCGGGCAAAATGCTCGGAGACATTGGAAAAAAAGTACCCGTCTCGGCTAAAGGGCTTGGTTCATGCAAAAGCCAACTGATAAAATAACCCGCCACATAGTTCAGCATCAGGGTGCTGACTACTTCGCTCACTCCGCGATAGGCACGGAGAAAAGCGGGCGTCAGTATCCAAAGAGCACCACCGGCGAATCCTGCCACTACAGCGAGGAGTAAATGAAGCCATGTCGGTATAGGAAGAGGGATGATGCCAACTACAGTTGCGGTCGCTGCACCTAAGTACATTTGTCCCTCGCCACCGATGTTCCACAGTCCGGCCTTGAAACCAAGACCCACAGCTAAGCCCCCAAGAATCAGAGGCGTGGCCCGTACTGCTGTATTGGCTAAGGCGGCAACACTGCCGAACGAACCCTCAAGCAGCGCGGCATAGGCTTTAATTGGATTTGCACCTGCGGCCCAGATCAGCACGGCGGAGACCGTCAAGGCAAGGATGATGGCAAGGATTGGTCTCGCGCCTAAAAGCACTATCCCTCGAAAACCGCGCAGTACGTTCTTTATACGCTCGTTCACGCGTTCCCTCCCATCGCGGTTGCTGCACGGTTGTGATAACCTAACATCATCTCGCCTATCAGGGTGACATCTGCGGTCTCGGCATCCAATTCTCCCATGATCTGCCCATCGAACATAACCACGATGCGATCACTGAGGGCAAGTACTTCAGATAGCTCGGTTGAAATGAAAAGCACCGCTGCACCACGGTTTCGTTCTCCATCCAAGACGTTGTGGACTACCTCCACCGAGGCAACATCCAAGCCCCTCGTCGGCTGAGAGGCAACCAGCAGCGCAGGGTTAGCGTTTAACTCACGTGCTACTATCACTCTCTGTTGGTTCCCACCGGACAAGTTTCGAAGTGGGGTCGCGGGGTGCGGTGTCCTGATATCGTACTCCTGAATGAGGTTATTTGCCCGGTCCCTTATTTCACGCCATTGTAGGATTCCTCGTCTTGCGAAAGGGGAGGTTTCGAACATTTTGAGGATAAGGTTCTCTTCAACGGTAAAATCGGCAACCAACCCGTTCTTGCTCCGGTCTTCCGGGATGTAGCCTAGCAACGATGGGTCACTTGTGACCCCGGCAATAGGTTCGTTGATAATGCGGATAGAGCCCTTCGTGGGTTGGTGCAAACCCACTATACACTCGGCTAATTCTCTCTGCCCATTCCCATCTACTCCGGCAACTCCAACGATCTCCCCGGCATGTACTGTCAAGCTTAGATCTCTGAGCGCTGGAATACCGCGGTCGTTATCGCAGCAGAGATTTTCGATTACCAATATTTCCTTCTTATCCTCTGATGATGGTCGCGACACTCTGTCCAGTGATATAGGACGACCAACCATCATATGCGCCAGTTTGGAGGCCGTTGCCTCGTGCGACTCTATAGTCCCCACCACATGACCATCCCGCAGCACAGTAATCCTATCTGTAACCTCTAGTACTTCCTCAAGCTTATGGCTGATAAAAATGACGGCATACCCCTCGTCAACCAAGCGCCGTATGGTTTTGAAGAACCGCTCCACTTCCGAGGGGGTAAGGACGGAAGTTGGCTCATCAAGGATCAATAAATTGGTCTTTCGGTAGAGTTGTTTGAGTATCTCCAGCCACTGCTGGTCTCCCACCGGAAGCTGCCAGACAGGGGTTGAGGGATCGAGACCAATACCGTATTCACTAGTGAGCTCCGTGAAACGGGCACGAGCCGAATCTAGGTCAAGAAGTGGTGGGCGCCTGGATGGAATTCCCAAGATGATATTCTCAAGTGCTGACAAGTTGTCTACCAGCATAAAATGTTGATGGACCATTCCGATGCCGAGATCTACTGCAATCCGTGGTGAGGTTATCTTAACCTCTTTGCCATTAATTTGAATATTACCGCTGTCCGGCTGGTGCAAACCATGAAGGATGTTCATGAGTGTGGTTTTACCCGCACCGTTCTCACCTAATAAGCCGTGTACCTCCCCCGCTCTCACCTCGAGGGTGATATTGTCGTTCGCCAAGACGCCTGGGAATCGCTTGGTTATCCCCACCATCCGCAATGCGATATCGCCGTTTTTACCCACCCGCTACACCTCCAAGTCAAGCCACGCCCCACCCCGTAACTTTATCGGAGTGGGGCGAGCCCATCTGTCCAATGGATGCTGCTCTTATGGCTCTACTTCGAGACCGATATCAAGCTCTCCAGACTTAAGCTGTTCGAAGACGTCATTGACCTCCTGTTGGATATCATCAGGGGTTAGATCTGTGAAGTGCATGCTGACCCCGACCCCACCGGGGGTATTTACATAGATAGGAACGGTCTTGCCGCGTTCCACATGTTCACAGGCCAATTCGTAGATCATAGCGCCAGGCGATCCCAACGTACTGCCGATGATGGCATTGGGTCCAAGCGAGCTGGAATCTCGGTATAGGCCAATCGCCCATACCCCCTCATCTTCCGCGGCGGAGATAAGCCCCGCATCCGCGGTGTCTAACAGGTGATACAGGACATCCGCGTCTTCGGCAATTAGCGTCAAACCCGCTTCGCGCGCCTTGGCGACATCCGACCAGCTTCCCAGTGCCATGGAAGTGGCCTTTGTATCTTTCCCGCAGGTCGCCACACCGAGTTCCCAACCCTCTACACCATGGTCTCCAGTTGGAAGAATCTCTCCCAAAACGTAGGCAACGTGGTTTGTTTCGGTCATCTTGCAGGCTAAGACTCCCGCCAGATAGGCCATCTGGCGGTAGCTGAGTATCGTGGCGCTCATGTTGGTGGTGGTTGCTTCCCCAGACGTCAAACCGAAATATAGATCTGGATACTCTTTTGCCACGGTATCAAGCGAGTCCGCGTATTCGCCTCCATGGGCGATGATGATGTCATAGCCCTCGGCAGCGTAGTTGCGAAAAACCTCAAGCTGCTCATCTTGGAAGACGTCTTCACTGTAGGCAATCTCGACCCCACACTCCTCCTCTGCTTTCACGAGACCCTCGTAACCGAACTGATTCCACGACTGGTCAGTAATGACCCCCGGGAACACCGCCGCAACCTTCTTTGTCTCCTCGACAGGAGCTGCGGGGGGGGCTTCAGTAGCCGATGGTCCGCAAGCCGATAAAATTAGTGCCAGGAGAATCAACCCGGCCAACACGATCTTTGGGTACTTCTTCATTTTTCTCTTCTCCTTCTAAGAGCGATACGCCCTGCGTATCAACTTGTGTACAAACGTGTTCAGAGACCATGAACATCTTCCTTCCTCGTTCCATCACCTCCTTCGTACTCTGTGCGATGTTGCTTTAGACCATAAGGACTCAGTTACATATCCATTGAGATCCGTAATAGCCCCATCTGCTGTTGTTTCTGCTCGAGGATGTGGCCAGAAATTTCAAAAACCTCCAATAAATCCTCTTTCATACCTCTGATATGACGTATGGATATCTGCTCTGCTAGATCGGCGTCCTTCTTCGAGATCGCATTCACCAAAGCATGATGCTCCTCAATCTCCCGCTTAAGCCGCGGTTTCAATGATTTTGGGTGACGATAAAGCCCCTCATAGAACATCCAATCAGGGAACTTGTTCCAGACGATTTCATGTAGCCGCGTTAGCGTTACACTTCCACAGGTTTTGCAGATCATGCAGTGTAATTCTCTGTTCAGCTGCCTTCGTGAAGGCATATCTTCCAGCGAGGTTAGTTTTTCTGCTTTGTCTACGATAGTCCTAAGGCTATTTAGTTCTTCGATCGAAATATTATTGGCGGTCAAACGTACAATAACAGGCTCTAAAAGAAGTCGAAGACAATAAACTTCTGCAATATCATTCTCATCAATGGTGGAGACTCGAACGCCTCTGTGCGGCACCCGTTCAGCCAGCCCATCTGCCACTAGCCGATCCAGCGCCTCCCGCACAGGCGTATGACTGACGGAAAGCTGTTGAGATAATTCCTCTTGCCGCAGCCAATCTCCTGGCTTGAAGGCACCGGAGAGGATTCTTTCTCGGGTCGCCTCATACGCCAACTCAGCTAATGATTTGCGTTCGTTGACAATTGGTGTTAATCTCTCTGCCATTTCACTCTACCTACGAAGAAATTTATTGGAGAAATATGCCTCTACAGGACCTGGAATTCTATTATTATACGACACTTATATATAATATATAACTTAATATGTGATTGTCAAACCCGAAACTTCACCTCAAATGATTCGAACAACCATAGCGAATCCTGAATCATCGTGGATCTGACCAATTGTTGGAATGACTCAATTCATATTCGAATTCAGGTCGATTTGGATCAGCCTCGATTCCAAAGAGATCCCGAAAATATAATGTGAAATCGTTGATGACCCCACTCTATAGGAAGGGATATGGCGCATCTTTTTTTACCTTCAATAACAGGCGAATAAATCTTGGTCGGGTCTAAGAAATGGGCATGCCCCCTCAATTGGGTCATCCCGGTTTCAAAGCTATTCCGCGTTCGAAGACTCTGGTTATAAAAGAGCATGAAGAGCGTCTTGGCACGCAGGACATGGTCATGATAATCGCCATTGGCAAATTCCTGCTTCAGCCTTGTAGCAAGATTTAGAATCGTCTCTACCTCTTCATTGCTCCAGTCAAGCAGTGAAATACTGGAGATATTCTGAAAAACGCCTTCCTGCTGTGCAGGCCAGAGAAGCAGCAGAGTGCCGATAAGAGATGAGTAGAATACTGTTGCAAGCGGTGAGAGCGTTGACAGGATGGCCCGGCCGATCAGGGAGTAGGCTGCCCAACTGCCCACACAGCCAAGAATAGCCAGTTCCCCTCTACCAAAATTGCCTGAGAGGAGTAAGCCGGGGCTGCCATTGCTTATGACAT
>JAUVOZ010000187.1 GCA_030598885.1 Anaerolineae bacterium
ATTAATGGGTGCCCTCAATGCCGAAGCGAAGGGACTTGCCGGGGGTCGAAGATCCTAGTGCTCTTATAGGGTTGAAGATGCCCGCCGTTCGTCCCGGTGGATTTACCGAGAACGATTTTCTGGGCGGCAGGGGGGAAAGCTGATAATTATTGATGGTTTGATTGAATTTAAATCTTCGATGCTAAATATACACAGGATTTTGAGGAGGGTTGGTTTGTTATACATTTCACCATTGCGACGGTGGTTGTGGGTAAGAATCGAACAAAAGAGTACCAAATGAGGATTGTGTGCTTGCATGGACGCCCATAAGATAAACGTGAGCCGAGCTCAGCTTGGTCTAAAGGTTCAGGCAGGTTCGGATCACATCCACCGTCGTATAGCGGTCTTTTACAAACGCGATCGTTAAAGGTGTATACAAAATGTCAGAAAGAATTACCTCACAAAATTGCCCTCAGTGCGGCGCGCCAGTCCAAGGCGAAGGGCAGCGGATAAACTGCAGCTACTGTAGGGCTTCATTAATCCGCAGCCAAGTATCAGCAACCAGCGATGAAGGCAAGTGGGGCGTTCATTTTAAAACCATATCATGTATCGACCATCAAGGCGCCGGCATCGAGGCGTTTCGGATGCTAATACCAAGTGAGTGGGAGTTCGATGGAGGGGTCACCTGGCTCATGAACAACCCTGGGATGCCAGCCGTCATTGCATTTAAGGTCTTCAACCCTCAGGGCGAGGAAGTTTTCGAGGTGTTCCCCAATATCCCATGCTTTTGGAGCAACAACCCCATGACCATGGGATTCTTCCCCCAAGGCAGTTTTTATTTCGGTAGCGAGGTCAGGCCTCCAGCGCCAGCCCTTCAGGTTTTGCGTGAACTAGTAGTACCTCGCCATCGGAGTCAGGTTTCTTCTTTGGAAATTGTTCAGGAGGAACACCTTCCTGAACTGGCAAAGCAGCTTAAATCTGACATCCAATCTTCCTCCGGTGGCGTTACCAGCACCGATGGAGGCCGTATCCGTATTCAGTACAAATCAGGCGATCAAGAGTTTGAAGAAGATATTTTCGGTGTTGTCGAAGTCGCAAGAGTGAGTATGCCGATGATGATGAGCGCAGTTGAACTCATCAATTGGACTGCGGATTACCTGTTTTCTTTCAGAGCGTTGATTGGTCAACTCGATCACCTTTCCGAGCTATTCATGTCCATCGTTCGATCTTTCCGGCTGAATCCGATGTGGTTCAACCGATTCATTCAAACAAGCCAATTCATGATTCAGAACCAGATCCAACAAATACAAAATGTGGGTCAAATCAGCCGAATCATCAGCCAGACTAACGACCAGGTTAGCGACATGATTATGTCCTCCTACGAGAATCGACAGGCCACCATGGATCGGATGTCTGACAAATTCAGCCAGGCTATCAGAGGTGTAGATGAGTTCCATAATCCATTCGAAGAGCAGAGCATCGAACTTCCCGGAGGATATGATCACGCCTGGGCGAATAGCTTGGGTGAGTACATCGTGACCGATGATCCGACATTCGACCCGAACATTGAAACCAATCTTGATTGGCAAAAGATGAAGCGAAGGGCGTAGGATTGAGGTTGGTGTAAGTATGCGCTTTAGTAAGTTACCGACGACGATCACGATTCGTCGACCTTTTCCATCCAAAGCATACCAATGCCCTTGGTTAAACCGCCGGTCGCTAAAGAGGGTGGGGTGGTATGCAGTCCTCTCTTTGGCTTTGTGCTTTTTAGCAAGTAATCAGACGGCCTGCTCTTACATTTCCTCCCTCAATCCCAGCCCAACCCCAACCCCCAGCCTGACCTCAACTACCACTCGCACCCCCACCAATACGCCCACGCTGACTTCAACCGCGACGTCGACTCCGACGATGACCCCAACGCCCACCATCACTTCGACACCGACCATAACACCGACACCAACCATCACTCCCACACCGACGTTCGACTTCCCCGATGTGACCGTCTTGATGCAAGCTCACTGCCGTTACGGACCTCATAAAGCCTATCTACACTCCCACGACCTGTACCCCGGCGATAGAGCCGAGATTCACAACCGCAACTATAGCGGCACGTGGCTATGGATCAAGCCGGAGAACCTCGACCGGCACTGCTGGGTCTCTGCTTCAGTTGTAGAGGTAGAGGGGGACATCTTTTCGGTAACTGTCTACTACCATCCGCTGCCGCGCACCAATGACATCGTGCCACCGAAGAATGTTCAGGCTAAAAGAGACGGCGATCAGGTCACAGTCACCTGGAACGATGTTGTATGGCCATCAACCGATGACATACGTGGCTATCTGATTGAGGCCACGATCTGTCAGAATGATTTCTTGATCGCGATTGTGGTGCACACATACGGGCTATCCTACACGTTCAACGACGAGTCAGGTTGTTCTGGCAACTCGAAGGGGGTGCTCTACGGCGTCGAGAAGCACGGCTACACCGACCCGGTCCCGATCCCCTGGCCTTAGTGGCCACGATCTTCTGTCTCATCCACGGGTCTGAGCGAAACGACGAATAACAAGACCAGGGTGAAAAGGGCGATGAAGGTCAGCGCAGCGGTTCCAATGTTTACGTTCGATCTCTCCACTGTGTGTGGTAGCGATTCCGAAGCTTCATTCAAACCCGATGGACCGGCTTCTGACCGGTGTTCGATTGTGCTCTCAGGTGCAACCGCTATCCGTGATTGTGGGGTATTAACGGTTGTCGGTGGTATCGGTTCGGACACCATCTGTGTTTCCACACCATGGCCGGAGTCAATGATTTGTGCTGCAGGGGCTGTAGCTTGCTCCTCAACCTGCGGTGGACGCACCAGGATTTCCTGCCCGGGATAGATAACCTCGTTTTCAATGAAATCGTTTAACGCCAATAGCTCCTCTTTAGACACATGGTAAACGGCGGAAATATTCCACAGGGATTGCCCCGTACGGACGACATGCACGATCGATCCATCCTCGCCTGGTTCCGCGGCTACGACAGGGATGATCAGTATCTCTGGGGGTTGATCATCATTATCGGGTTCACTTCCGGTATCGGGACTACCGTCGGTTGAGGATCCATCCACGATGTACCCCATCACAGCCGTGAAATAGACCTTGCTGCCCGAGGAAGCGACGCCGGCGCCAATATCCTTGTATCGGGTTGATAACATGGTGTCGTTGTGGATTTGTGAATTCTTCCACCATGTCAGCGCGGTATCGACGGTCGCACTAGATCCCCCGTAGATGATTTCAGAAATCCAGATGGTGTTGCCGTCGCCATAACCGACGGCATAAGCCCGGTCACGGGCGCTTGATCCACCCAACCCGGTGTGGGTAACCGAACCGATCGACGCCTGGTAATCGCTCTGACCTTGTGCGCTGAGCATAAGTTTGCTGTTGATCTGGTATGCGGGAAGGCCGTTTTGGCCGCGGTAGTTGTTGATCTGCGCGATTATGTCCGCTGCGCTGAGCGGTTTTGCAAGTGAAGGGGACGCCGTTGCGATCCGGAAAGGGGTGCAAATCAGCAAGAATGCCAGGATCGCATAACACGTGCGCAGGTTTAATCTTAATGACATGGTTGCTTCCAATACAAATCCTCAAGATAGTA
>JAUVOZ010000175.1 GCA_030598885.1 Anaerolineae bacterium
ATACCACAAATACGTGAGGTTAGATGGGAAACCTCGCTGAACGGGCGGTCACGCAGCATGGCCTCGAAGAAACGAGGTGTCTCAACGATCTGTAGCTCACACTTTTTAAGTTCCCCGTTATGTACATCGACGACGATGTTGCCATGTCCTTCGACGCGGGTGATATGGTGGACGTCGACTTTAACCGTTTTCTTGGTCATCGTCAGCCGCCTCCCTCTCCATAGTTTGATAGTTCAAGAACAATGTCATTTTTGCCAGTGTTTCATCTGGGTTAAGGCCGTGCTCAGATAGAATCTGTTTAAGTGAATCAATATTCGGGTCGGGGATCAAACCCCGGCACCCCTCGCAACCATCGCCGTATGTGGGGCAGATGGCATCACAACCGGCGCGAGTGATTGGACCCAGGCAGGTCTTACCCCGCAGATACACGCAGATATTTTCTTTTAGCTTGCATTCGACGCACACAGGGTAATCGGGGATTTGAATTGCCCGGCCTTGCAATAGCGCCTTGAGCGCAGCCACAAATTCTCTGCGATCGATCGGGCATCCCGGGAGGACAGCATCGATTGGGATGACAGCCTTAATCGGCCGCGCTTGGTAGGTCTCATACCACTCTGCCTTGTCACCGTATACGTACTGACGCACATCGTCT
Organism: Anaerolineae bacterium; assembly: GCA_030598885.1. Taxonomy (GTDB): domain Bacteria; phylum Chloroflexota; class Anaerolineae; order Anaerolineales; family E44-bin32; genus DUEZ01. The sequence continues at coordinate 653 of JAUVOZ010000175.1, forward strand.
AGGTCGAACCGATTGCGAATAGCGTTTATCCCACCAAGGTGGGCGCAGGCGCCCAAAGCCACCACCAGCTCTGCACGATCGCGTATAGCCTGCATAACCGGCTCGTCGCTGGGCCGGGTACAAGAGCCTTCGATGAAGGCAATCTGGTAGTCATCGCCTTTCTCACTCATGGCTTCGCGGAAGCAGACGATATCAATGACGTCGAGAATCTCAGGATGAGTCTGGAGCGAGTCGATGACTGTGAGTTGGCAGCCTTCGCAACTGGTGAAATCAAAAAAAGCCACTTTTGGCTTGGCAGACATCACAAAGCCTCCGCAAGGTGTTTGATCTCAGTATAGGAGAATGACGGACCAGATTGACAAGTGTAAAGGTGATTAATCTGGCAGTGCCCACACTTACCGACGCCGCACTTCATCCTACGTTCTAGGCTGAGCCATATGTTCCCTTCTGAGATACCCTTGCCGAGTAGTTCCATTAATACGAAGCGATACATGACTGGCGGTCCGATAGTAACCGCGACCGTATTACGTGGATGGATATCAATTTTGGGGAACAATGTAGTAATTACGCCTACGTTATCCTTCCAGTCATCGTCGGCGCGGTCGACGGTGAGGTGTAGTTCGATGTCGTCCCTTGCCTGCCACTCTGCTAACTCATCGGTGAATAGGAGCTCGGATGGATGGCGTGCACCATAAAGAATAATGACCCGGCCGAAGTTACCGCGTTCATCCAGCACCTGGTTGATCAAAGAACGCAACGGGGCTATGCCCAAGCCTCCGGGAGCAAATAGCATATCCTTGCCTCGAAAACGCTCGAAAGGAAAACCACGTCCGAAAGGACCGCGTATCCCAATCATCTCCCCTGGAGTCATCCGGTGGAGGACACTGGTCAGATCGCCGGCGCGCCGTACGCACAGCTCAAAGGAACCATTGCTGCGACTTGGCGAGGAGGAGATGCTGATTGGAGCCTCTCCTACGCCTAGCAGGGAGACTTCAACAAACTGGCCTGGTTTGTGGTCAAGTGCGATACCCTTTGGTAGCTCGATGGTGAAGAGCATCTCCAACTTGGTGAGCGGTTGCGCTGCCAGGATCCGAGATTGGGTGGGCAAGTAAATCGAAGACTGGGGTAAAGTCTCAATTAAATTTATAGTCATAGTAGCCTTTCCTGCTCTCTGTTGTTGGCATGGCGATGGTATAAATCGTTTAAAGTATCCACAATTTTGATATCAGCCAGGCAGGCCTGACCGCATCGCCCACAGCCAACACACCCTAAAAGACCGTAAGCGTCCATCTGGTACTTACCTTTACGGAAGAAGCGATGACGTTGGCGGTGAGCGCGGCTAGAGCGGAAGTTGTGCCCGCCAGATACGGTGGCGAACTTGTCCAGCTGACACGAATCCCATATCCGGATTCGTTTACCAGCGCTAAGTGTGAAATCGACTTCGTCGGTGACGTTGAAGCAGTAGCAGGTAGGGCACACGTTAGTGCACATGCCGCACGCCAGGCAGCGCTCACCTAGTTCATCCCACAGTTTGCTTTCGTAGCTCACGGAGAGCAAGCTGGGCAGTTCAGTGATGTCGAAATCAAGCCGAAGCGGGAAGCGCGCCCATTTCTCGCTCACCACCCGATTGAACAGTCGATATTCTTCATCGGTTACATCACGAACAGCGGAGAAGCCATCGAGAAGGGCAGCACCCTTCTCAGTCTCGATATCGACAGCATAATCATCGCCTATGTCTGTCAGGTGAAGGTCAAAACCGTCGGTCACTGATAAAGTGCCCATGCTCTTGCAGAAAGATTGTGGTATGCAGGGTTGTAAGCATTCTATGCTGACCAAGTATGTATTTTCTCGGTGAGCCCGGTAGTGCTGATCGGAAAAACCCTGATAAAAAACACGATCAAGAAGTTGAATAGCATGCAAATCGCAGGTGTGTATACCTAGGACCACTGTGGGTTTGGTTTCGATTACTTCCTCAACATGAATTTGATTGCCATCAGACTTGAAGCGGATCAGATCCTCCCGTTGTGGGAGCAGGTATTTTTTAGGTGGAATTACCGTTGTCGGGTAACCGAGGTCCAGCTCTACTGCGGACTGAATGTCGCTAAATATGTGCTGTCCGTGCAGTGGCTTAGGGCCAACAACCCGGTAACCAGTGCAGAGGTGGTCGATCCACTCCGGTAGAGCAACCTTGGGTATGACTTTAAAACTCATAGTTTAGATTGCTCCTTTCTGGGTGAGGCATAATAACCCGTTGATGACTCGAACGAGTTTCAGGATAATTGTAAGTCATCAAGGCTGGTGAATGACATAACACACATCATACTATTGTACGAGTGATGTCTTAAGGGGGGGAAGTTTAAAATCCATTCCGGTGAGCAGTTTCTAGGGTATCTTAGCAAATCTTTTTTTGTCGAGGTTAACATGCCTATCGGTAATTCTAGAACTAACTGATGTGAACGTTTACGCTCCATACTTCGCTAACCGACCAGCGTGTGCCATTAGAAGCGGCATTAAATCAGTTGCTGGGAAGGTTCCAAGACCACCTTGGGCACAGGCCCGATCTCCAAAAGTCGTCTGGTCGTCGGGCAAAGCGGTTGCAGGCGCCCAGAGAAGCGTGGGCACCGGATGCCACGAGTGCATCCTCATCTTCGCAGGTGTGGAGTGATCGCTAGTCACACACATTACATCGGGATTCAGATCAAGCAGCGTCGGCAGCGCTCCGTCTACCGCTTCGATGATCGCTGCCTTGCCAGCGAAATCACCATCCTCGCCCTTGCTATCGATTTTCTTTATGTGGATGAAGAAGAAGTCGAATTCATCCCAAATGCTGGCTGCCATGGAAAATTCGTCTTCAGGCTGATCTCCGGGGAAATCCTGCACTTGCATTCCCACCAACTGTGACACGCCCCGATACATTGGATAGACTGCCACACAAGCTGCCCGCAGGCCAAAGATATCGGGAAATTGAGGTAGACCTGGGTCAGTGGAGAAGCCACGTAAGGTGAGACCGTTGGCTTTAGGTTGGTCAGCTAAACATCTATGAGCCTCGGTAATCCACTTATTGAAAAGGTCAGCCGTCGGTTGTGCCATTGTTGTTCGAGCACGGGCTGTAAGCGGCGACACGCCAGTCTGTTGAGGGTCGGTGCCCTCGATATCTGGCTCAAGACCTTCCCCCCGCATTACCACCGCTAAGCGATATTCACGGACGTGTCGCGCCATTACTTCCACACCGGGA
>JAUVOZ010000023.1 GCA_030598885.1 Anaerolineae bacterium
ACAACACGGATCGGGAGTATTGGAGAAAGTGGTTTCCGGCCGACCTGATCAGTGAGAGCTTTCCCGGGCAGTTTCGCACTTGGTTCTACAGTCTACTGGCAATGAGTACGATACTCGAGCGGCGAGCACCCTTCAAGCACGTCTTCACTTATTCAACCTTGTATGCTGAGGATGGTCGACCGATGCACAAGTCTTGGGGAAATTCGATCGATTTCAATGAGGCAGCTGATGAAATGGGTGTTGACGTGATGCGTTGGTTATATTGCAACCACAAACCGGAGAAGAACCTACTTTTCGGCTACCATCGAGCCGATGAGGTCCGTCGTCAGTTCCTGATTCCGCTTTGGAATGTTTACTCGTTCTTTGTGACCTACGCCAATATCGATGGTTGGGTGCCCGATGAGAACAAGCCGGCAACTTTTAGCGTTCTTGATCGCTGGGTCATCTCGCGGTTGAATCAAGTGGTGGAAGAAGTCACCTTCCGGTTGGAAACCTTTGAACCTGATAAGGCGACCGCCGTTGTGAACCGTTTGCTGGACGATCTAAGCAATTGGTATCTGAGGCGCAGCCGACGTCGCTTCTGGGTCAAGGCTGGTGCCAGCAAGGCCTCCGACGCTGATAAACATGCTGCCTATAGCACACTCCACCGCGTACTGGTAACTCTTTCCCGTTTGTTGGCGCCTTTTATCCCCTTTGTGACTGAAACCATGTACCAGAACCTGGTTCGCACCATCGATTCACAAGTGCCGGAGAGTGTCCATCACTGCGATTGGCCGACGGTTGACCTCTCTACTATGGACGTTGATCTAACCAAGGATATGGCCCTAGTGATGTGTCTGGTCTCGCTTGGACATGCGGCGCGCAATAAGGCCAACCGAAAATTACGGCAACCCTTGGCAGAAGCGGCTTTCGCTGTCGGAACTGCTTATGAGCGGGAGGTCGTCAATCGCTACGCCAATCTGATCGGAAATGAGCTTAATGTCAAGAAAGTACGTCTATTGGACGCTGTTTCTGAGGCAGCCGACTTCCGGCTTCATCCATTACCGAAGCAATTGGGTCAGAAGTACAAAGAACGTTTCCCCATGCTGCGTAAGGCGATCCTCGACATGGACGATGAAAAAACACATGAAGCAGCACACTTGCTTTCCGCAGGGTCATCAATCGAGGTACAAATCGAAGGCGAGCGCTTCCAGATTCTGCCGGATGAGGTGGAAGTCCTGGTAGAAGCTCATGAGGGGTTCTCTGCTGTAGCTGAAGGCGTCTACTTAGCCGCGTTGGTAACCGATTTGACACCCGAACTAGAGCTTGAAGGCTTAGCACGAGAGTTTGTCCGCCGAGTCCAGGAACTGCGTAAGACAGCAGATCTTAGGGTGGATGACCGAATTAATGTCCAGTTCACTGCCAGTGAACGCCTGGTTACCGCAGTTGCGAAGCATCACGAATACATCATAGGGGAAACCCTCGCTCTAGCATTGGAGCAGGTCGATCGTCCTGCCGGCCAAGCCTCTGCCAAATACAAATTTGATGGAGAGAAGCTGGAGGTGGGATTAACTCTGGTCAAGCGCTAACCCGATTACATTATTTTGTGCAACAACCAGATCTGTTAGGAAGCAAGTTCATTCGTGAATCAGTACAACGGATTCCGTTTCGCAAGAATGAAATGATAAGGTACAATTTTACCTCGCGGATGAATATTAGTCTCATGGAGGTAGTTTTGTCTAAGTTACGTAATTACTTTTCCTTGGTGGGCATCGCAGGAGTGGTAATCGCACTGGACCAATGGACCAAATATCTGGTGCGGTTAGGGCTAGAAGAGGGAGCCTCTTGGTCACCTTATGATTGGCTGATGCCCTACGCGAGAATTATTCATTGGACCAACACTGGTGCCGCTTTCGGATTGTTCAAATCAGGGGGCCTGGTTATAACGGTTATCGCGATCTTGGTCTCCCTGGCAATCCTGTACTACTTTCCGCGAATACCCTCGGCACAAGTGGCGTTACGATTGGCCATGGCAATGCAATTAGGCGGGGCGATGGGGAACTTGATTGATCGGCTGATCCATGGAACAGTAACCGATTTCATCTCTGTAGGATCTTTTCCGGTTTTCAATGTGGCTGATGCATGCATCTCGATTGGCGTCGCGATCCTTGTGGCTGCTATGTGGATAGAGGAAAGGCGGGAACGATCCAAGGAAGTTGAAGAGCATGCAACCATACAGAGCAATGCAGGAGTAGGCGTACCGGAAGGAGAACGCCTGACTGAGTGAACGAACGACAGGTTCGATTTGAGGTTCCGCTACCAGGGGGCAGGCTTGATCTAGCCCTGGTGGTGTATGTCCCCGATCTATCCCGCACCCGCATCCAGCGACTCATCCGCTCAGGCTTGGTGAAAATCGATGGTTTAATTATCACGAAGCCCGGGTTTCGCCTTAATGGTGGAGAGGTGGTGGAGATCCTAATCCCTGCTCCTACACCATCTACGCTGCAAGCGGAGAAAATTCCAATAGACATAATTTTCGAGACTGAAGATCTCTTGTTGGTAAACAAACCAGCGGGGATGGTCGTTCACCCCTCGGTGGGACATGATACTGGCACCTTAGTTCACGCCGCGCTGGCGCATTCTCCAGAAATGGAGGGTGTTGGGGGAGAGATCCGACCGGGTGTCGTCCATCGCCTGGATAAAGACACCTCTGGGTTGATTATTCTGGCTAAAAACGATGCCGCACATCATGAGCTCCAACAGCAGTTCAAGGATCGGTCAGTGGAGAAGGTCTATCTGGCACTTGTGGATGGACAACCGCCAACCCCTTCCGGGCGCATTGAAGCTTACATTGGGCGTGATCCACGATATCGCAAGCGGATGGCGGTTGTCCATTCAGGAAAAGGGCGTGAGGCAATTACAATCTACCATACAAAAGAGTCTTTCAGTGAACACAGCTTGCTTGAGGTTCACCCCAAGACCGGGCGTACCCATCAGATTCGTGTCCATCTGGCTTATATTCAATGCCCGGTAGTGGGGGATAGGGAATATGGGCGAAAACGTCCAACCTTGCCGATTGAGCGGCAGTTCCTTCATGCTGCTAGTCTTACTATTAGGCTGCCCGGTGAATCGACCTCACGCCGCTTCGAAGCTCCACTGCCGTCCGATCTAGAAGCGGTTCTGGACGATTTACACAGAAGTTAAGCGAGGGGTTTATGATGGATTGGATTGATCTGCGCTCCGACACTGTCACCCTGCCCACACCAGAGATGCGCCAGGCGATGGCCAATGCTGAACTTGGCGATGATGTCTATGGGGAGGACCCAACCGTCAACCGTCTTGAAGCTCTGGTCGCTGAGCGTTTTGGCAAGCAAGCCGGCCTCTTCGTTCCTTCCGGAACGATGGGCAACCTGGCTGCTGTGCTGGCACATTGTGGGCGAGGGGACGAAGTGATCCTTGGAGACCGCTCACATACATTTCTCTACGAAGCTGGCGGTATGGCAGCCTTGGGTGGCGTTCATCCCCATACAGTTCCCAACCAAACCAATGGCACGCTCGCACTAGAGGATATAGCAGCTGCAATCCGTCCGGACAATCCTCATTTTCCCATCAGCCGTTTGATATGCTTGGAAAACACCCATAACCGCTGCGGCGGCGTTCCGCTAACGGTTGAATACACCAGGCAGGTTGGTGAACTGGCGGAGCGTAATTCATTGAGATTACACATCGACGGGGCACGCATATTTAATGCGGCGGTAGCGCTTGGGGTGTCATCGGTTGAGTTGGTGGCTCCAGCGGACTCAGTGATGATCTGTTTCTCCAAAGCACTCTGTGCCCCGGTTGGCTCGGCGTTGTGCGGTGGCGAGGAGTTTATCCGCCGTGCGCGTCGCGTGCGCAAGCAATTGGGCGGCGGCATGCGGCAAGCGGGTATATTGGCTGCGGCGGGGATTGTAGCGCTGGAGAGTATGGTCGATCGCTTAGCTGATGATCACGCCCGTGCCAGGTTGCTAGCCGATGGCTTGCGAGAGATCCAGGGGTTGTCTTTGGAAACCGAGATACCGCCGACCAATATGGTCTACATTCAACTTACGCCACAAGCGCTCATCAATGCTCCTATGCTTGTGGAAGTGCTAGCGGGTAAGGGGATCAAGGTCAGTTCAATCGGGGCCAATCGCATGCGGTTAGTGGTGCATCACTGGATCGACGACCAGGCGATTGAATATACGGTTGAGTCTTTTCGTCAAGCTCTGGGTTGTGGTTGATGTCTTTCATTGGGTTATGCTTGCAAACGAAGAGAAGCTTATTGTAAGATGGAACCATCTCTGTTCTAGTAAAAGCAAAGGGTGGATGAATTCCCAAATGCACGATTAGAAAGCTCGATAATTCGCCTGTCTTAATCCTGTCCTAAGGTTGTGATAATGAGAACTAAGAGGCTGCGACGGCTCATTAATCCAGGCCCTTTAGGGAGGTAATTAATGTTTAAAGCTCCAGCCAATACTAAAAGTAGTAGGAATATCTGGCGGGTTGGACTGATCGTTATTATAGCTGGAGCAACGGCCTCGTTTCCTATGGTTGTCGCGTCGCAGGGGGAGGTTGAGGTATTCACCATAACCGAGGTGAATACAGAGGCATTTCCATTGGTTCGATTGCAGGTAGCTGCCCGGGATAAGTCAGGTTCTTCGTTAGACCTATTGTCAGAAACAAGTATGCAAGTTCTTGAAGATGGAGTTGAACTTCCAATTGCCTCGATTGAACCAGTTGAGGCGGGAATTCGACTGGCATTCGTTATTGATCCCGGCGATGGCGTATTGCATACCGGTGTCAGCCTGGCATCGGTCTATGATACCGCACGGGAACATATTCAGACATTCATCTTGGGTCGACCGTGGATGGTCGCCGGTGTAGACGAGGTCACAGTCCTGGTTCAGGAAGGCACTTCGACTGTCATTCTCGCGCCAATGACGGATGACCCGCAGGAGATAGGAGATAAGCTTACAGAGTATATCCCACCTCCTGACTACAGCTTTTCGAGATCCCCAGAGTATGGCGACTTCACCAGAGCTGCCCTGGAGCATGGGCTGGATGAATTACTTTATTCCGCTGGGGGGGAATTTATGCCCCAAGCCCTGGTTATCTTTACGCCAGGGGTAAGGGCTGATCTCGCCGACGTGGCAGAGCGGGCGATAAATGTTGGGATCCCGATACACGTCATCCTTACCCGACCAATAGAAACGCATTATTGGGGCGAAGCCTTGCGACCATTGGCTGAGGTTACGGGAGGGAAGTTTATCGCCCTTTACGAGGCAGAGGGTTTAGAGCAGCTGTTCGAGTTAATGACAGCACCCAGAGGTGAGTATATTGTATCCTTTCGATCTACCTCTTCCTCCTCGAGTATGCGCGAGGTGGTCCTTGAGTTGAATCGAGCTGGTCAAAGTTTTCAAGCATTCAGTCAATACAGCGTTGAATTGGAAACCCCGCAGGTAGAAATTGTGTCCCCTAACACGGGATCACAGATCACGCGCCAAGGTCAGAAGGACATCGAGACACCGGCTGAAGCTGCTCCGACGTTCATCATAGTTGAAGCGGTGGTTAGCTGGGGGGATGAATACCCCAGGGAAATAAGACAATCCCGGTTGCTGGTGGACGACATCACAATCGCCCAATCTCAAATGGTTGATGAACGGGTGGAGTTTACTTGGGATATCCGCTCTTATCAGGCTGAAGGACAGGTGCCGGCGGAGTTACAAGTACAGGTTGAGGATGAACTCGGCATGCAGGGCATCTCATCATCGGTCACGATTGGTATTGAATATATGCCTCCCCCGGCTACCGGCTTTACACCCTCAGAATCGATGCTGGTCTATGTCGCTTTAGGCATCGCGCTGGTCGCCGTCGCGCTCGCCGTTTTCCTCTTTTTCAACCGCTCGCGACTGGTCCCTGCCATCCAACATGCGGGAGAAAACATTATCGATTTTGTCGAGCGGGTGACTGGAAGGAGGACAGCACTTATTGCCCGAGCCTACCTGGTTCCCCTTGAAGGATTTGATAAGCTTCCGTCCAAGCCGTATGAAATATTCGGCACAACGGCTATTGGTCGTTCGCGTCGTCACGCAGATCTACTTTTCCACATTAATGACGAAGATAGTGCAATCAGTCGGCTTCATTGCACCATCCTCGATGAGGACGATCACTTCGCCATTCGCGATGAAGATAGTACCAATGGGACCTTAGTCAATGATGAGAAGTTGTCCCCTTTAGAACCTCTGATGCTTCAAGATGGTGATCTCATCGATGTCGCACCACTTGAACGGGGTGGTCTTCGCTTCTTGTTCCAATTGGCCAGACCGGATGGTCAGCCACCAGGAATGGATGATGATATTCGCCGTACACGGCCACGACGCATTCTAGAGTAAAGCTCGTAATTTGTATTTAACCGAAGTCGCAGTGGGAGAGGTTTCTTGGCGCTTTATCGATTGTCTGACGTGAAACCCGGGTACCCAATTGGTACTTATAAAGTAAGTGAGGTTTACCCGGAAGGGCGAGGCGGTATGGCGCGTGTTGTAAGAGCAGCGTCCATAGAGGGTAACGGATCTGATGTCGCATTAAAAATTAGCCGGGTTGGCGGTCCCAACCAACAGTTCTTTTTCGCGGCTATCCAGAAGGAAGTTGAGATACTCCAGAAATTGGACCATCCAGGTGTGGTCCGACTTGTGCGGGTATCGAGTGGCAAGAACCCATACAAGGAACGTGCAATCGAGATCGAAGGCAGTCCATGGTTTTTTGGGATGGAATGTCTACGAGGTGGATCGCTCGAGGGCTATATACGTTCGCTGGGTCCTTTGCGATTGGATGAGGCAGCGGCTATTTGTCACCAGGTAGGGGTCATATTAGCTAGTATCCATCGTCGGGGTTTTGCCCATAACGATGTCAAGCCTGATAATATCCTCTTCCGTAGTTCGCTTAAAGTTGGTCAGCAGTTTGATCCGGTGTTAATTGACTTCGGCGTAGCCGCTAAGCTCATCAAACAACAACTGGATGGCTCCGTGGTCTACATGGCGCCGGAGAGGCTGCAGGAAACACGTGATCCCAACCCACCCGAAGTCGTGCAGAGGTATGATCCGGTAAAAGCTGATGTTTGGAGTATGGGGATCTTACTCTATCGTTTACTTGTTGGTAGAGAACCTTTCATGGGCGTCACCGATCGGAGCATAACCTCCGCCATTCTGCGAGCGATGCCGGCGCCAATTGCTAGCGAGCGTCGCGATGTTCCTAAGGAACTGGATGAATATATTATTGAGGGATGCCTCTCCAAGGATCCTCAATTACGAGTGACGATGGAACAATTCAACCGGGTCATCAAGTATTATGCCGGAGATCGTCGGGTCCTGAGAGTAGCCAAATCAAAACGACGATTTCCCTGGCAACGGTAATCTATAATCGACGGACAGGTTAAGCCTGGGTTTCAGGAACTCAACCAATGACGGCTTCCTCAAAACATAAGACAAGCAAGGTCCGTGTAGCAGTTGTCTCCCATATCGGCGCGTCTATCAAACGGACGCTGCTTGAAGATAGGTGTCGGGCTGAGACAATCACTACCGCAGGTGGCTTAGAGATGACCTTGGGTGTTGTAGCTGATGGCATAGGAGGTGAAAACGCAGGCGAACGGGCTGCAGAGTTAACGGTCAACGCCATCGTTGAGCATTGTACCCACTCGGTTGGGAGGGACATCCCCTCGATGCTGGAGGAGGCGATGACGGTTGCCAACCAGCAAGTATTCGCCGATGCCAGACGCAGCAGACGGAAGATGAACATGGGCTCAACTGCAGCTGTCGCTGCCATAGTTAATGATCATCTGTATATCGCCAATGTTGGTGATAGCCGTATCTATCTCATACGCGGCAAACGTGTTCTACGCTTGACAATGGACCACACATGGGAAAATGAGATTCTGCGGTCGGGAAAGCTGACTGCTGATGAAGTTGCCCGACATCCTCGGAAAGATGAAATTGTCCGCTCAATTGGATACGACGCCATCTTGGATGTGGACCTCGGATTGTGGTTGCAGGGTGAGACGGAGGATGAGGCGGCAGCGAGAGCGGCTCAAGGATTTCCACTTAAACCGGGGGATCAAGTTGTGATCTGCTCGGATGGTCTGACCAAGACTCGCCACGATCTTCCATCGGCACATTATGTTGAAGAGCACGAATTGGCCAACCTAACTGTAGGACGATCGCCAAAGCAGGCGGCTGATTTACTTGTTAAACGGGCTCTGGATCGAAAAGTAGATGATAACGTTTCGGTGATCATCCTGGCGGTTCCCGGTGGGTTTCGTATACCACGGACATTCCTGTCAGCCTGTGGTGTAGCCGCAAGCGCATTTCTCCTGGTCGTTGCGGGTGTTTGGCTCCTGCCGAGGCTTATAAATCCGGCTGATAGTCCATCTGCAGGACCGACCATCCCTCCTCTGCCGTCGGGGGTTTCTTTTGTGTCAGAACTCGAAGGGAGAGCTGAGGTCGTGAGCCCAGGAGGGGGGAGGCGACCTCTACATGCGGAGGATTTAATCGCCTCCGGTGAGGGAGTCTACGTCGTCGTTTATGGATCGGATTCGTATGCCCGGTTGGGTTTAGCGGATGGGAACATTGTATTTATCGGACCTGATACGCAAGTGGAATTGACGGCTATCGCTGATGGGATCGACACTCAACAAACCGTCCTGGTTATTGAGAGAGGAGTGATCCTGGTCGCCTGTGATGCGGGTGGGATGTCAACTCTGCTGGTTAGATCTCCGGCAGGAACAGCCGCGAGATCGAAGGTAGCAGTCATGGGATTGATCTTCTCGCCTGACGATCAGCGGTTTGATGTGGATTGCTTCAGTGGATTGTGTGAAGTCGTTGATGACATTTCGGGTGAGCTTGGCGATGTATTGGATGGAGGGCAACATCTCTGGGTGAGTATGGCAGGAGAGATTAGCCCGCCGGATCCGACCCGTAACCAGCTCTATGCCTTTGGGGGGTATGGAGGAGGTTTGGTGTTGACTCCAACAGTTGTGTTGGCTACATCCACTACTGCCAGTGTGCCAGCCACGCTTACCCGAACGCCGCTCGGTCCCCTATTTGTCCCCCCATCTGCTACACGGACATCCCCTCCGCCACGCGATACGTCGACACCAAAGCCAACTCCAACCATGACTGTAACCCGAACGCCAGTGCCGACCAAGACACCTATTCCCACAAAAACATCAGTGCCAGAGGCCACTAAAACACCGAAAAAATCACCAACAGACGCGCCTGAGCCATAGTCTACCGAGAATTAAGACATCCACACTTAGGAGTTTACTGATTTGCTTAGGCAATTTATTGATGATCAAGTCAGACGAATTGTAATGCACTTGATTCCAACGTTGTTGGGATACACAGGTTAGAAGGGGATTGAGGATAGGGTAAGATGTCCATTCACCGCCAACGGGGATCATTTGCCAGCGAACAAAGTCTAGGGGCGGTCTCTCCTGAACTCCCTCAACAAGACAGAGTAAGGGTCGAGAATGTTCGTACCGGTATTGGCCAGAACCTTACCCTGGCGGTTGTGGCCGATGGCGACGGACATCCCCAAGCAGGTGAGTCGGCCGAGATGGTCGTGTCAAAATTGTTTGAAGGAATAATCCGCTCGCGAGATCGTGACCTGAATTCTCAACTGCGTAATCAATTGGAAATTAGCGGTCAGTCTTTGATGGACGCCAGGATGAGAGGAGAAGGATTGGGGGAGGTTGCCATTACTGCGATCGCTATATGGAAAGACCGCCTTTATTATGCACATGTGGGTCATACCATGGCTGTCTTGGTGCGAGATGGACGAGCCATTCCATTAACCAGCGGGGGGAACCAACTACTGGGTACATCAGATCCCCCGGTTATTCAAACCGGAGACCAACGTGGAATAGCTCTCCATCCTGGTGATAATGTCGTACTTGCTTCAGATGGCCTGACACGGATCAGCCCAGAGGATGGTAAACCTTTCGTCCATCCTGAGGATATCGCGAACTATGTCGAAGGCAACAACCCATTAGAGGCAGCCCGTCACTTGCTCAGCATCGCCATGGGGCGGGACGTGGACGACAATGTATCCGTAGTTGTTGTACAGCTGCCTGGAGGTCGGGCGCGGGGTGGTCGAGGATCGCTTACTGTCTTCGCAACCATTGTTGGAATCCTGTTGGTTCTTGTGTTAGGTGTGGCGGGGATCAAATGGCTCAGAGATAGTCGGATCCCTCCCCCATCTGTGGATTATGGCTATGCGGTTTTGATACAAGGTTCGGTGAGGGTTGATGATGTAGTGGAGGGGGATTCTATCGGTATTGTAAGTTACCTGGGTACGATTCCTTCTGGAGCCACTTTAACCGCATTAGATGAGTCCCGTTTAGCCTTGCAGACAACCCATGAGGGCTCATTCGATCTATCAGCCACATCCTTCTACCTGACTAGCGGCAGTCAAATTCGGCTTAGGATGCTCGATGCACGTCCAGAAATATCGAGTGGGAACCAACTTCCGCTGACGGCGGGTACTGTTTTGGACTTAGTATCTGGGAGATTGCTGGTCGTGCGTAGTGAGGGTGATCACGAGATCCAGGTTGCTGTAGGATTGAATACCAGTTCGCTTGTAGGATTCGGAGCTGGAGCGATAGGGCTCATTGCGGAAGATGGCACCCGAGTGGTGGATTGCCTTGTTGGACAGTGCCAAACTCACCAGGTGAATGGAGCTACAGTCGAACTCATGAGTGGACAGAGGCTGTCTTTGGTTGAGGTTAAACAAGAGAATGTCGAGGTGATCGCTGAAGGTATATTGCAGGGGTGGGATAAATTATGTGAATTATGCTTATCGGAGCCGTAAATTGAACTGGATTTTTTTAGCTACATTAGCGATGTACATTCGCGGTGGCTTTTATTTGCTGGTAACAAAATCAATATGATATGATTGTATTGTTATGGATTTCCTCTTGGACCTAGGCGAACGACGGTACATCTATGCCAGGGGCGGCCACCGCCCCGCCTCCGGAGTCTGCTGCGCGCTCAACGTCTGGTGAATTGCTCATTGACGTCTAAACTTCTGCTGAAACCAGCGTGGGCTGCCCAGCCCACGTTTATTAATTCTTAAATTTCATCCACCCTAATCGAGGAGCACAACCGGTGACTAAAACAGAACTTGATATGCAAATCTCTTTGCTGATGCAGGGCACCGAGTACGGCGATGAGACACTCAAACAAGCCATGGCGCAAGAACTTCGCACCCGCCTGCTCGAGGTAGAGCAGGAGGGGCGCAAATTGCGGGTGTATTGCGGCTTCGACCCTCGCACCTCTGATCTGCACCTGGGACACACAGTTCCGATGCGGAAAATGCGTCAATTTCAGGAGCTCGGGCATGAGGTGACCTTTGTTATCGGTAGGTTCACCTCGCTTATCGGCGATCCTTCCGATAAGGATAGTATCCGGGCTCAGATCACCCTGGAAGAGGCAACCCTTAACGCTGAGACATATGCCGAACAAGCCTTCAAGATCCTGGACCCGAATAGAACCCGGATTGCGTACAATGACACCTGGCTCTCAGAACTAACTTTTCAGGATCTGATTAAGCTGGCCTCGAATTTTACTTTTCAGCAATTTCTCACCCGGGATGCTTTCCGTAAGCGTTGGGAAGCTGAGGATCCGATCTACCTGCATGAGTTCTTCTATGCCCTAATGCAAGGGTACGACGCGTACCACTTGAAGACCGATGTTCAGATCGGAGGAACGGATCAATTGTTCAACATCGTCACTGCCGCACGTAAGCTTATGGAAGTTTTAGGGGAAAGGCCTAACATTGCCATCATCCACGGCATCCTCCCTGGGACTGATGGGGTGGTGAAAATGAGTAAGTCGTTGGGGAACCATATACCACTCCAAACCGATCCGGAAGACATGTACGGTAAGGTTATGAGCGTGCCCGATATCGCCATGAGTAGCTACTTCCGCTTGGTGACAAGCTTGACACCAACCGAGATTGATGAGATCGAAGGCGGATTAGAGTCAGGCGAATTTCATCCTCGGGATGTCAAGATGCGCCTAGCCCGTGAGATTGTCGGTATCTACCATGGGGAGGATGTCGTCGATAAGGCGGAAGCAGCCTTCCGACGAGTGTTCCAGGAGCGGGAAGATCCGGAAGAGATGCCGGATTTGCTGATAAGCCACGGTCTGGCGCTGGTCGATGTTATGGTCGAAGCGGGATTGACCAAGAGCAAGGGTGAAGCCCGGCGGTTGATAGATCAAAGAGGCGTGCGTCTGGATGGTGTGGTTATCGAGAATCCAGAGGAAATTCTCGAATTGGATGAACCAAAGGTGCTGCGTGTTGGCAAACGACGGTTCTTGAGGTTACTTCCACCCGAAGAGTAACATGAGTCGGTTGAAAAAGTAGCCGTTATTGTTTTTTCAATTCTGATTGGACTCTTTAGCTATCCTTCGACTTTGTCCTGAGCCTGTCGAAGGGATAAACTCCACGAGCCACGAAGTGGCAAGTGTAGTCGAAGGACGCTACCGCTCTTACACCCTCATGGGTTGAATGCCAATCTAATGAAGTAAAAGCTTCACAAACATGCCTATTGATGTTTGATAAAGCATTAGTAGCAAAAGGGCTTTCACGCGCTTGGGTCTTTTTCAGTACAGTCATATTTGGCTTCGGAGTAAAGGTCTCGAATATTATCTGTAATTTACCCTTTGATCACAGCCATGGGTCGTAAACGAGCAACCTTTTTCGCAATTCCGGCGCGTACGACGACTTCAATGACTGCATCTACATCCTTGTAGGCTTGCGGAGCCTCCTCTGCCAAGCCTGGCATTGAGCGGGCACGAACGTGAATACCTTTGCTTTCCATTCTTTCCCGCAGTTGATCACCGCGCACGGTACGTTTCGCCCGTTTGCGGCTCATCGTTCGTCCCGCTCCGTGGCAAGTGGAGCCAAAAGAGAGCGCCATGCTACCTTCCGTGCCAAGGAGCACCCACGAGGAAGTCGCCATGCTGCCTGGAACTAGGACCGGTTGACCAAGTTCTTGATACTCATCTGGCAACTCCTCGAAACCGGGACCGAAGGCTCGCGTCGCTCCTTTACGGTGCACACAGACGCGGACTTTCTCCCCGTCTACTACATGTTCTTCGATCTTTCCTATGTTGTGGGCAATGTCATAGACCTGATGTAGCTCCCAGTCGCTGACTTTACCGGCCAAAGTCTGTTCGAAAGTCCTACGAGCGTGATGGACTAGGACTTGCCGGTTAGCGAATGCGTAGTTTGCCGCGCAAGTCATGGCTGATAGATAACGCTTACCTTCAGGTGAATTCAGCGGTGCACATACTAACTCACGGTCGGGAAGTTGAATCTGATAACGCTTGACAGCACCCTGAAGTTCCCGCACATAGTCGGAACAAATTTGATGGCCGAAGCCACGTGAACCACAATGGATCTGAAGTGCGATCATGCCTTCTTCGAGGCCCATGGCCTGAGCAGCTTCAGGGTGGAATACCTGCTCTACGAAATCAACCTCAATAAAATGATTCCCTGCTCCCAAGCTGCCCAATTGCGGGCGGCCACGCTGCTTAGCGCGGTCGCTCACATGGGCGGGGTCGGCTCCTTCAATACAACCGCCCCCTTCTGTGCGTTCCACGTCTTCTTCTCGGGCGTATCCGTTCTTGAGTGTCCACACAGCGCCTTGGCGACAGATCTGATCAAGTTGTTTGACGCTAAGCCGTATGCTGCCCTTGACCCCCACGCCGCTGGGACAATTCGCATAAAGCGCACTGGCCAAATCATCCAAGTGCGGCTCAACCGCTTTGGCTGGGATCCGGCTGGAAAGAAGTCGAACCCCGCAATTGATGTCGTATCCGATACCACCAGGGGAAATCACCCCGTGGGGTAGGCGAGTTGCTGCCACCCCACCAATGGGGAACCCATATCCCTGATGGACATCTGGCATCACAATAATGTGACTCACCAAACCTGGAAGGGTTGAGGCATTAACGGCTTGCAGTATCGATTTGTCGCTAAGAGCAGCTTCCAATATGCGGTCGTCAGCGATGATGCGTACCGGGACTCTCATGTCATGACGGTAGGAGGTGGGAATTTCCCAAAGAACCGGTCCCAATTTTCGGAAATCCTGTTTGTGGATCATCTCTCTCCTCGCTCTCATACATCAAATACTACAGTTGTCTCCAGACCATCTACGATTTTTTCAATCTCAAGGTCATGATAGGTCACGGCTTTTATGTGTCTGGTAATAGCCGCAATGGGCGTCTCTTGGACTTTGGCGACCAGGTGGGTGTCGCCAGTGATATGAAGTTCAAACTTTGTGTAAGTCACCCCACGGGTTTCCATTGAAAAGAGCAATTCTTCCAACCAGGTGACGAGCAAACCTTCACGATCTGGCGCTTGAACCTCGATTTCCCGATCCCGGGAAGGACCAGATCGAGGTATAGCTCCGGTTAACTCGAGCATTCCCAGAGCAGCGTTGTGTAGCAACTCTTTGAAGTCTGTCCCTCGTACCCGAAGTGCCTGATCAGCGGTATGTTCGATTTCTTCGAAGTATGGGCCCTTCATATATCTAGTATAGTACGAATTTCTGCTTGTAGTCCATGCGGTCTGGCGTATAATGTAGGTTATGGAAAATCGGGTGGATTCGCTTGAACAGGCACTCAAGGCCGCGATACGAGGTAGCCTGGATCAATTGCCGTGGCGTACCTTCTCAGTTAGCGCTGTCGCCCGTCACCTGGCTAAAGAGGTAGTTGAATGCTCGCGTATCGACGAAGACGGTCGTGCTTACGCTCCAGATCAATATACTTTGAGCATCCATCCGCGAGAGACAGGTGAATTGCAAAGTTCCCCTCCCGAGGTTCAGAGGCAATTAGCCCTCGACTTGCAAGAAGTCCTACATAATGCCGGGTTTATTCTTGCACTGGAGCCGCATATCACCCTTGCTACCGATCCAACATTGTCAATTGGAGATATTCGGGTCATTGCCTGGCATAGTAGCGATCCCATTGAGTTCGCCAAAGAACATAAAGAACCGGTTAAGGAAGCTGAAAGGGGACCGGCTGCCAACGCTTTTCTCGTTGTGGAAGGTAAACTTCACTTTCCACTGAGCCAAGAGGTTGTCAGCATCGGTCGCCTACCCGACAACGATCTGGTTCTCAATGACCGCCATGTCTCCAGGCGTCATGCCCAACTACGGGCCAGGGGAAATGGGTATGAGATTATCGACCTGAAATCGACCGCAGGGACACAAGTCAATAGGCGCTATATAAGAAAGCATCTCCTTCGACCAGGGGATGTGATCTCGATCGCCAAGGTGAAACTCATTTATGGGCAGGATCCAAGCGGTCCACCTGGCGTGACCCCTCCGTATGCACCTCCTTTCAAACCGGTAAAAGACCGTCATAGAGTTACCCCGCTAGATCTGAAAACGGTGCCGGAAGAAGAAACCGCCATCCTCGAAAGTGATGATCAGACCGAGTCATAACACCCTCCATATGGGTTAGGTTTGTCCTCCTTCGTTTGGTTGGCTTCATAGGACCCCCCTTTCAATTTCTAACCAACAAGACAAAGTTATGTCTCAGCTTGAGACCTGTAGGGTTTGATATTCTCATCAGTCACAATCATCTTGATTGACTACTTATACTTTTTGACTTACATCGGGGCAAGTCATGGGAGTTCTGGCGGGAGTCATGTTCCACTTGTTTCCTGACAAGTTATTACACCTGTGCTAAGATAGCGCCATTACTGCTGGGAGGAAATTGTATGGATGCAAGACCGGTATTGGGGGTGATTGGCGGCTCGGGGCTGTATGAAATGGAAGGTTTGGAGGGGGTTGAGCTCCGAGAGTTGGATACACCGTTTGGAAAGCCCAGCTCACCGGTTATGCTAGGTGAACTAGAGGGGCGGAGCATTGCTTTCCTCGCACGGCATGGCATTGGTCACATATACTCCCCGGGCGAGGTTAATTATCAAGCGAACATTTATGCCCTCAAGATGTTAGGCGTCGAGCGGATCGTCTCGGTGAGTGCTTGTGGATCGCTGCGTGATGACTACGCACCGGGGGAGATCGTAATTCCAGACCAGTTGTTTGACCACACCCACAGTCGAAAGCGGTCGTTTTTCGGTAACGGGCTTGTGGCACATATCAGCGTAGGGGATCCCCTTTGTACTGATCTTTCCCATAACTTGTCACAAAGTGTCTCTGCTGTCGGTGGCAAGGTCCATTTGGGTGGAGCATTTATCACCATCGACGGCCCTCGCTTCTCAACCCGGGCTGAATCAAACACCTACCGTGCATGGGGGATGTCGATTATTGGGATGACAACCTCACCGGAAGCGTTCCTGGCCCGTGAGGCTGAAATGTGCTATGCAGTCATGGCTCATGTGACGGACTACGATGTCTGGCATATGGCGGAAGAGCCGGTGACGGTTGAAGTGGTCGTTCGTATCCTAAAAGCTAACAACCAATTGGCGCAGAAAACCATTGCTCACCTAGCAGTAAATATCCCCGACGAACCTAACTGTGATTGTGGGCAGGCTCTCGATGGCGCGTTTATTACCAACCCAGAGATGATCCCCTCAGAGACGCGCAAAAAACTCTCGCTTCTGGTTGAACGATATCTATCTTGATTCATCTATTGATGCGTCTGCCATAATTACTGTCAGACGCCATCAGTAAACAGGTATAAATCTGTGTGCTTTGCTAACAACATATTAATTTCCGTTTCCCTTGACCGTCCTCCCAATAGAGGCTAAATGCGTAAGCTCTATGGCATAGTGCGACATGTATCCCGCCAGCCGGTAGCTGCTTCAGACAGCTCGTTTGGCGGCTTTTGTGTCAGTTGTGATTAGTGGAAATGTTTGAATCGCAAACCAAGGAGCTTGCACGGGGTTTTCCAGAACCTTGGACGGAGGGGCAAGCTACGTCCTGTGGACATTTACCATGCCCTGCAGGGGATCCGCGCTGCAATACTAGAGGCGGATGTACATTACCAGGTGGTCAAAGGTTTGTTGGAAATTGTGGAGCTAGGTGCGAGGGATGAACACCGGTAAGACCATCCGGTGCGAACGGCGGTCTTCGGCCCTGGAAGTGCACCAGGACCTTCGGCCCTGGAAGTGCACCAGGACCTTCGGCCCTAGAAGATCACTAGGACCTTCGGCCCTGGAAGTGCATCAGGACCTTC
>JAUVOZ010000190.1 GCA_030598885.1 Anaerolineae bacterium
AAGCCATGGCTCCCGCGGCAAGCATCGGATTGAGGAATCCCAGGGCTGCACTTGGTATCAAAAGTATGTTGTATATAAAAGCCCAGAACAGATTCTGCTTGATCGTTCTCAGTGTGCGGCGTGAGAGCGCGATCGCTCGGGGCACACCCCTCAAATCGCCACTTATTAGAGTGATGGGCGCGGCAGCGATGGCCACATCGGTGCCGGTGCCAATTGATATTCCCACATCCGCTCGAGCGAGGGCTGGCGCATCGTTGATACCATCGCCGACCATCGCCACCACTTTACCCTGAGCCTGCATGGCTTGGACCTCAGCCACCTTGTCGACTGGCAACACCTCGGCTCGGATAACAGTCTGATCCACATCACTGGTGGGATCGATGCCAACATTACGGGCTATTGCCTCAGCCGTCTGGCGATTGTCGCCGGTGATCATGACCACCTCGAAACCCATCTGCTGCAGTTCAGCGATTGCATCCCGTGAGCCCTCTTTGACCGTGTCGGCTATTCCCAGCAATCCTGCAATCTGACCATTAACCGCCACAACCACTGTCGTCTTGGCTTCGGCCTGAAGCGTTTCCATCTTGGAGACCAAATCGTTCAGCACCATGCCGTGCTCTGCCATCAGCTTAGGCGATCCAACAAGTACCTGATGTTCACCGACCTGTGCCTCGATCCCCTGCCCGGCTACAGCAGTAAATTTGTCTGGTTCACCGATAGACAATCCCCGCTCACCAGCTGCAGCCACGATCGCTTCACCGAGGGGGTGCTCCGATCCCTTCTCGGCACTGGCAGCCAAAGCTAGGAGGTCATTTGCACTTCCTTTCCAATCAACGACGAGTATGTCGGTAACCGTAGGCTGGCCACGGGTGATAGTGCCAGTCTTATCGAGAACCACGGTGGTTAATTGACCGGCTCGTTCTAACGCCTCGCTGGATTTGAAAAGGATTCCGAACTGGGTAGCCTTGCCAGTGGCGACCATCACCGCCGTTGGTGTCGCCAGTCCCATGGCACACGGGCAGGCGATAACCAGAACAGCTACCGTGTTGATTAAAGCCCGGGTGAAGACCGACAGATCCCCTTGAGGTGGTGGTGCCAAGAAATACCAGCCGAGAAATGTAAGCAGCGCGATGACGATGACTGCCGGCACGAACACAGCAGATACCCTATCCGCCAGACGTTGGATTGGGGCTTTACTACCCTGCGCCTCTTCTACCAACCGCACTATTTGAGCCAGAGCGGTTTCGCTGCCCACCTTCGTGGCTTCGAACTTGATCATACCCATCTTGTTAAGGGTTGCACCAATGACCTCGTCTCCAGGGTGCTTGTCCACCGGCATCGACTCACCGGTCAGCATCGACTCGTCTATCGCCGTCCGTCCTTCAACTACTACACCATCGACGGGGATTTTTTCCCCGGGACGAACGACCACCAAGTCGCCAACCCGTACTTGCTCAACAGGTAGATTTAACTCAACGCCATCGCGCACCACCCGTGCGGTCTTAGCCTGCAAACCGAGTAGTTTTTTAATCGCCTCACTGGTTCGCCCCTTGGCGCGCGCTTCAAGGAATTTACCCAGGACGATCAGGGTGATGATGACCGCGGCGGTTTCGAAGTACAAGTGTCCGCCTATCCAACCAAACAGGACCGGGAGCGAATAAAAGTAAGCCGCCGATGACCCCATCGCTATGAGTAAGTCCATATTGGCCGAGCGGTTGCGCAACGCTTTATAAGCCCCATCATAGTATTGCCAGCCAACATAAAATTGGACCGGCGTCGCCAAGGCGAACATCAGCCAGTTGAGCCAATGTGAGTCCACAATAGTATCTGGCACAAGTCCGAAATCACGCAGCATAGATATCAGGAACAGCGGCAGGGTGAAAGAAAGGCCAATAATGAGCAGGTTCCTTTGGCGGCTGATCTCCTTCTCCCTGGCCTTACGCTCCACATCTTCCATCATGCCTTCAGACTCCAGCACCTCGAATCCGGCGTCTTTAATGGCCCGGCGAATTTCTCCCTGGCTGACCACAGTAGGAATGTAGCGCACCAATGCTCGCTCTGTAGCCAAGTTGACAGTTGCCTCGACAATGCCCTCTCGCTTCAACAGGGCTCTCTCCAGGCGGCGTGCGTCGTTATCATCGCTAAGACGTTTAAGCGACAAATCGGCTTCACCCATGGCGACGTCATAACCTGCGCGACGGATGCGATCTAGGATTGCATCTTGATCGAGCACGGTCGGATCAAATTCGAGGCTGGCTCGTTCAGAAGCCAGGTTTACACTGGCAGACCGCACACCCTCTAAATTTTTTAGGTTTCGCTCGACAGTGACAACGCAATTGGCGCAAGTCATGCCGATTATCGGCAGGGTGAGGTGGTTGGTAGACTCAGACACATCGCAACTCCATAAACAGAACTGATGCCGATTTATTTAGCTGGCGGATAGTTGATCTCCGCCAGCAAGGTCTCGATCTGCTCTTCAGTGGCGGGATGACTGAATTCGACCGTCACTTGTTTAGTGGACTCGGATGCTTGTACCCGAGAAACACCTTCAAGTTCAGTCAACTCCCTCTGTATTGTGTGCACGCAGTGACCACAGGAAATGTTCGGAATGGTGTAAGTAGCAGTTGTCATTTTCAAATGCCTCCTTGGCAATCTGATATCGATTTAGACCTTCGAGGCCATTTCATACACTTCGGCAATTTCTCTCAGTACCCTCTCCCGCTCGTCAGGGTCTTCGCCCCTAACCGCGGTGATAAGGCACGAATGCAGATGTTCATTTAGGATCTTAGCGCTGACTTTGCTCAACGCTCCTTGTACTGCCTGGATTTGACGGATCAGGTCGATGCAGTACTCATCGCTTTCGACCATCCTTTGGATGCCTCGAATGTGTCCTTCTATGTTTTTCAAACGGCGAAGTTTGTCTTTTTTATCCATATCTCGTCCTATTTGATAACACCCCCCCTATTGGGGTGGGTATATTATAACAAAACCTACCCAGTTTGTCAACTCTATTGAAGGTGACCAGAATTTATCAAACTGAGGAGGAGTAATCGCGTCTTCTAAAGGGGAAGAGTGACTAACCTTAAAACCCCTTAGCTTGCCGCGCCTGACTTCGCCTGAGCCGCCCTCTCCACTTGCGCCCGCTCACGGAGTTGTCGCCGCAGCGTTTGGATGTCATGTGGAACTAGATACGCCGTCACGGCAAGCAGAAGGGATCCTATAACCCATGCTGAAACACAGATAATCAAAATAGCCTGGTGCAGAGAAGAACGCACCGCGATCAATCCCGCCAGCAAGGGGGCTAACGCAGCCCCTACGTTTTCGATAAAGTACTGGATCGCAAGGGCTGTGCTCCGGACCTCCGGAAGCGTGATGTCGTATACGGTTGATATCACATTCGGGGAGGCGAAAGGGATAAACAACGCAGTAAATACGAGCATGATCAGGAACATGGTCTGATTCTGCACCGGAACATTCATTGTAAAG
>JAUVOZ010000031.1 GCA_030598885.1 Anaerolineae bacterium
GCCATGGTTGAGCTTGCCGGCGTTCAGGTACGACTGATCGATGGACCACAGGAAGCAGCCCTCGTTCGCAATGGTGAGACCCTGAAACTACAAGGGCGACCGGGCGATACAGTTTCACTCATCCCGCTGGGGGGTGACGCTCATGGTGTGACCACACATGGGTTGGAATACCCCCTCCAGGAGGATACGCTGTACTTCGGCGCCACACGCGGAGTTAGTAACATCCTACTTGCCGAAGAAGCAACTATCCACCTAGAGCGGGGAATTATGGCCTGCTTTATCATTCACCCCTCTCAGAAGTTGGATGTCTAGGAGGTGCTCCATGAGAAAGAAAATCATCCTTCTAGCTGCCTCGTTCACCCTGATTAGCTCAGCATGTGTCAGCCCGATCGCTGTGCTGACCGTGATGACCCATGATTCCTTCAGCGTTTCAGAGGAAGTGGTCGCTGCATTCGAGACCGAGCACAATGCCCAGCTCCAGTTCCTCAAAGCCGGGGACACCGGAACAGCAGTCAACAAAGCTGTACTTGCTAAGGACAATCCTCTAGCCGATGTATTCTATGGCATAGATAACACCTTCCTCAGCCGGGCGCTTGAGGAAGACATCTTCGAATCTTACGCCTCACCGATCCTGGCCGAGATCCCTGAGACGTTCAAACTTGACCCGGATAACCGAGCTCTTCCAGTGGACTACGGGGATGTCTGCCTCAACTACGACGTGGCTTTCCTCAACGAAAATGCCATCGATCCTCCGTCATCGCTCGAAGACCTGCTCGACCCGAGCTACAAGGGATTGCTGGTTGTCCAAAACCCGGCTACCTCATCCCCGGGATTGGCATTCCTCTTAGCCACCATTGGCCATTTCGGCGAAGATGACTACCTCAACTTTTGGCGCGGCCTGGTCGAAAACGATGTGTTGGTGGTTAACGATTGGGAGACAACCTATTATAGCGAGTTCACCCGCTGGGGCGGCACGCGCCCGATTGTAGTCTCCTACGGCTCCAGCCCACCCTTCGAGGTTATCTACGCCGAGGAACCGATGGATGAACCACCGACAGCAGCCGTAGTCGAGGATGAGACTTGCTTCCGTCAAATCGAGTTTGTCGGCATTTTAAAGGGCACCCAGAATCGTGACCTGGCTGAGGCGTGGGTCGATTTCATGCTCTCAACCACCTTCCAGGAGGACCTCCCGCTCCAGATGTACGTCTTCCCGGTCAATCCACAAGCTCAACTTGACGAGACCTTCGTCAAGTACCTAGCCGTACCAGGCCAACCAGCATTCGTCAGCCCGAGCGACATCGCTTCCAATCGCGAGTCATGGATCCAGGCCTGGACGGCGACTGTCCTGCGGTGAAACAATTATCCCGCTCGCGGCCTCCTCCATCTCCAACCGGCCGGGGAAGGTCTCCTCTTTACCAACTTGCCATTTGGCTTGGACCGCTCCTGTTCCTGGCTCTCTTTTATCTTTATCCCATGGGAAGCATCTTGCGAGTCAGCTTCGCCCGGGGTGATGGCGGACTAGCCGCGCCCTTGGTTGAAGCCCTGACCTCGACCTCAGTGAGGCGTGTGCTGTGGTTCACCGTCTGGCAGGCAGCACTATCAACAGCATTGACTCTACTCGTCGGCCTCCCCGGCGCCTACCTCCTCGCCCGCTTCGACTTCCGTGGAAAGTCATTGCTCCGGGCGTTAACTGGAATCCCCTTCATAATGCCCACCCTGGTAGTGGCCGCGGCTTTTAATGCGCTGCTCGGTCCAAAGGGATGGATGAACCTCGGCTTGATGTCGCTGTTCAGCTTATCCACACCACCGATACAGTTCACTAATACGCTATCCGCTATCCTTCTGGCGCATGTTTTCTATAACACCACCATCGTGTTGCGGATGGTCGGTGATTTCTGGTCACACATCGATCCGCGCTTGAGCGCGGCGGCTCAAGTGTTGGGCGCCGACCAACGCCGAAGACTACGCCACGTCATACTTCCGCTACTAATGCCGGCGATCATTACCGCCGCCCTGCTGGTCTTTATATTCGATTTCACTTCATTTGGCGTGATTTTAGTGCTCGGAGGACCCCGCTTCGCGACACTTGAGGTGGAGATCTACTACCAAACGATCAGCCTTTTCAACCTACCGTTAGCTGCCGCCCTTTCGTTACTGCAGTTGGCGTGCAACCTAGCATTGACAATAACCTATACCCGCCTATCGGCCCGTCTTTCGCGTCCACTCTGGTTACGACCACAGCGATATACCCAACGCCGGTTTCTCACCCGACGCGGGCGTTTAGCGGCTGCAGTCACTATCACCTTGCTACTCACCTTATTGACTGCGCCGCTGGCGGCGCTGGCAGTCCGCTCGGTGACCCGCCTTGATCCTGAACGCGGGCAGCGAGAACCCTCTGCTCGTGGCCTGACGCTCGATTTCTACCATGAGCTCACGATAAACCGCCGTCAATCGCTATTCTATGTGCCTCCCACGACCGCCATCGGAGTCTCCCTCGTCTATGCCGCGGCTACCGTCGTTCTGGCCTTGACGCTCGGTTTGCCGGCCGCGTGGGCACTAGCCCGTGACAGCACATCTCTTTCCAGCCGCCTATTCGATCCACTGATCATGCTCCCGTTAGGCACTTCGGCGGTGACCCTTGGCCTGGGTTTTATCGTCGCTCTAGCCCATCCACCACTTGATCTGCGGGCCTCACCGCTTCTCATCCCGCTCGCACACACCTTGGTGGCTTTCCCCTTTGTGGTGCGCAGTTTAACCCCAGCCCTACGCAGCATTCAACCGCGCCTGCGCCAAGCCGCGGCTGTTTTGGGCGCTTCACCACGGCAAACCCTACGCTATGTCGATCTGCCGCTTGTGGGACGAGCTCTCTTGGTAGCTGCCACCTTCGCTTTTACCATCTCGATTGGCGAGTTCGGGGCCACGGCTTTGATTGCCCGCCCCGAGTATCCAACGGTTCCGATCATGATCTACCGTTTCCTTTCCCAGCCTGGCGCCTTAAACTACGGTCAGGCCCTGGCATTGAGTACAATTCTGATGCTGATCTGCGCGATTGGGATGTTGGCGATTGAGCGGTTCCGTATTGCTGATGTGGGTGAGTTCTAACATATAGGCGCTACCGCACCGAGGCACTCAGGCACTTGAACACAGAGGAAATTGAGGATGGGGATCAGAGAATAGCAGCTAGGTACAAGGATGTCCATTGAAAAGCCTGCGGGTAATCAACCTCGATAAATTCTTCGGTGAAACACACGCCCTGGACCATGTATCCTTCGATGTCGCTGAGGGCGAGATCGTGGCCGTGCTTGGCCCTAGCGGTTGCGGGAAGTCGACGTTGCTTGCGGTGATCGCCGGCTTGGAGATTCCCAACGCAGGGGAGGTGCAATGGGACGGCAAATCATTGGCAAGTGTGCCGTCCTACAAACGTGGCTTCGGTCTGATGTTCCAGGATTACGTACTCTTCCCGCACATGGACGCCTTCGACAATGTTGCCTTCGGCCTGCGAATGGCTGGGCTGGCACCCGAGGTGGTCCGGCAACGGGTAAGAGAAACCCTCGCCCTTGTCGGCCTGCCTGGTTTCGAGAAGCGGGATGTGAATACGCTATCCGGCGGCGAGCAGCAACGTGTCGCCCTCGCCCGGTCGCTTGCCCCCCAACCACAGTTGCTGATGCTCGACGAACCGCTCGGTTCTCTCGACCGCACCCTGCGAGAGCGCCTGATGTTCGAGTTGCGCGAAATCCTCCGCCGCTTGCATCAGACAGCCATTTATGTCACCCACGATCAAGAAGAAGCTTTCGCCGTGGCCGATAGAGTGGTGGTGATGGACCTCGGCAGGGTGGCTCAGATCGGCACACCACAAGCGGTATACTCTCGCCCAGCATCCCTATTCGTGGCTCGCTTCCTCGGCCTCGACAACTTGCTGCCGGGAAAAGTGGGGAAAGATGGCGATCAATTTACGATCGAGACCCCGATTGGCAGACTGTCCACCTTCGAACAGGGGTTGGGATCAGTGACAGTTCTCATTCGACCTGACGCCGCCCGGCTCGATGGTCAGGGTGAGCTGCAACTCGAGGGAAGTTTGGTCAAGCGCTCCTTCCGCGGCAACACCTGTCGCGCGGTTATCGAGACCAATGGCGTGCGCCTGACATTCGAGTTCCTGTCCAATGCGCCGCTCCCAGCTGAGGGCGAACGAGTTCGGCTTAGCTTCGATCCCGCACAAGCGATCCAGATCTTGCGATGAGAACACCTATCACAGTACTAAACTCGACGAAACAGGGCGCGAGGTTTGGTACTATCACGGCGTGGTGCTCGATCGGACCACCACCAGCCTAACCCTCGAAGCACACTTCGATCGCCAGGACTTGGACTTCCATGGCATGCTGCTCCGTCGCGGAGATCGTTTCGTTGAGACCTACTATAGCGACCGCTGGTACAACGTCTTCGCCATCTATGATATCGATGACGACCACCATAAAGGCTGGTACTGCAACATCACCCGGCCAGCTCGCATCGAGGTCAAACTCGTGTACGCCGAAGATATAGCACTCGATCCGATCATCACCTCTGACGGAGAGCAAATCGTGGCGGATGAGGAAGAGTTTGCCATGCTGGAGATTTCACCTGAAGAGCGCCAACCGGCTATGGAGACATTGGGACATCTCCAGGCTATGGTAACGATTTGAGGTGGACCATTCAGCATTCCCCAGCGGGGGTGAACGCGTTTACATTGATGCTGGACCGAGCAGGGTTCCCCAAACTTCTCCCACAGCTATATGACATGCATTTCTATATGTAACCTGTAGGGGCACGGCACATCTGCAAACAAACGCAGGTACTACGTGCCGTGCCCCTACTATTAATCTTCCTCTATGTTGACCCACTGTTAAAAGTGTCTACATTAAACCTCGCTTAGAAAATCAGCCCACTTTCTACGGTAAGCAGATAGCGACCCAGACTTAACAGGGTGATCTGAACGATGCCCAATGCCAACCCGGCGACAAGAGGCAGGACTAAGTCGCGCCACGAGTCAGCCCGATTATCCAGGCGCAGGATAGTTAGAGACATTGTGGTGTAGATGAGCGCTAGCAGGACCAACACGCCAAAACTGCTAAGTAATGCCATCGGGTACAAGATCAATGGGTTTTCGGTAATCATCAGCCCCACCAATCCCGCCGCCAGTATTACAAGCTTTACTAATTCACCTGGAGAGCGCAGAATGGGCTCATGCCTCCATTTACACCATACAGTCTGGTTGAATACCGGATAGACCAGCGTGGCCAAGGCTATCCCAATCAAGCTGCCGGTAATTAGCCGCAATGTGTTACTAGGCAGGTAAAGGTGCGGCGCTGAGGGAAAGAGATGCATATACGAATTCAAGCCGTCTATAGCCCAGGAAAATCCGAACAGGACGAATATTGCCACCAGGCGACGGTTGGGGTAGAGACCGGCACGCGGGCGGATGAGGGTGTAATAGACCAGGGTCAGCAGTGCTCCCAGGTACATCCCTGAGCAGCGAGCGCAGAGAGGAAGTGGGCGATCACCTAGATGGAATGATCGCAGACTGATGCGATGGCATACTGCGTAGGCAATGGCGTCAGCTTTACCCATCAACCCGCTCGGTGTGACCGCCAACCAAAATCCGATCACTGTGCCTGCGAGCAGCAACACAGCCAGCCGAGGCAGATTGAGCCGGCTTTTTCGGTTGGCAGGTATCTCAGCGGGGGATGAAGTCATAGCCAGATTATAGCCGAATCCCAGATCATAGCCGGTTGCCTTGACGCTGTGCCGGGGGGACGATTATAATCCGGACGCATTCCTCGGTAGCTCAATCGGCAGAGCAACCGGCTGTTAACCGGTAGGTTAGTGGTTCGAGTCCACTCCGAGGAGCCTTTTATCACTCCACAAGTGCGCATCCTAGCAAAAGGATGTGCGCTTTATTATTTACCCGTAACCAATCTCTTACTGATTCCTTTGCTCACGCCAAGGATTTACCAGCCACCATAAAAATCCACAAATGACACAAGGGCTTTTAAGCCACAGGTGTATAATAAATCCCGTATTCTTGCGGGATTATTATTTTGAGAACAGTTCTTATCACAATAATGCCACTTCCTCTATTTCCTCTTTTGGTACTAATATAGGCTCAAGCGAAAAAGTATTATCAATCTTTCTATGTTATCGTGGACTCCATGAAGATCGCTTATATTGCCAAGCAGCCTTTTTTTGTATTATTCATTTGTGCACAGAAATTTGCATAAGCACATTAGTTTTAATTTCAAGTAGCAATATTATCTAGAATCTATATGGAGTAATTCATGTCAAAAAAATAGAGATCCCTTTAGAAAAGAAAATTATTCAGGATGTGATGGTGAAATTTCCCAAGAAGTGCGTTTACTGTGGAATACCGGAGCACACGACCTTACCTCTCACAATATATCGCACAATTAGACATGCAATTGATTCAGAACACGAATATAAGTTGTCACCTTTTCATATCCCCTATTGTGAACAGCACTTCGAGGAAATTAAAGCTAAAGATGCTCGAATTGACAAAATATTGGATGATGTACAATTAATCTCATTCGTAGGTTTCGGGATTATTATGTTGCCGTTTCTCTACAAACCTTTCTATAATTTGGCATTCGATGGGTTACAAGGTTTCTATCAATCGTTCTATCGAAATATTCTTTCTTTTATTAGTGCAGTAACAATTGTTTTTCTTATATCATTATTTATAACCGCTTTTATTTCATTTCTGCTCGAAAAGATTTTGCCGGGAATCATGAAACCTCCCCGCGGGCTAAAAATTGAAGCAATGTCAACGTTGATGATATTAAATTTTGAAAATGAACAAATAGCTGACGAGTTTTTAGAGCTGAATAGTGATTTATCGGCGAGAGAAATAAATCCGGATATTCATTAGTTAGGCTAGTGCTCCATTTTCCAAGCATATCAACAGGGACCATTTCGGGACGAAACAAAAATTGTCTGATATTTTGTCGAGCATTCCAAGAATAGCCGAGAAACGGATTGCCATGCGCGTCACGCCGGAGGCCGCGCTGGCGATTAAGCAGGGTCATCCTTGGCTGTTTGAAAACGCAATTACCCAACAAAGTTTCGCAGGCCATCCTGGCGACCTTGCCGTAATTTTTGACAAAAAACGTCGCTTTTTGGCAATCGGCTTATTCGATCCCCATTCTCCCATCCGCGTGCGGATTTTGCAGGCGGGTAAACCAGTCTCCATCGGGCGAGAATGGTTCCAGGATAAAATCACCTCTGCCTGTAACCTGCGCACCCCGCTCCTCGCTCAACCTGCCCCTCAACAAACGACTGGCTGTCGACTCGTCCACGGGGAAAATGACGGGTTGCCCGGTCTCGTTCTCGATCGCTAC
Organism: Anaerolineae bacterium; assembly: GCA_030598885.1. Classification (GTDB taxonomy): domain Bacteria; phylum Chloroflexota; class Anaerolineae; order Anaerolineales; family E44-bin32; genus DUEZ01. The sequence goes on from JAUVOZ010000031.1 coordinate 7,389, forward strand.
GAAAACACCCTCGTCATAAAACTTTACACGCCCGTCTGGCTCCCCCACCTCCGCGATATTTTACCCGGGCTTCCTGCCGCAGACCGGATCATCCTCCGCTTCAGCCGGCTGTTGGCAACTAAACCTCAAGATCTTTTCGGACTCGAAGAAGGGATGGTCCTTTCCGGCGCCCCTTTGGAGGGTCATGTTATGTTCTGGGAAAACGGCCTCCGGTTCGAAGCAGACCCAATCCGGGGGCAAAAAACAGGGTTCTTCTTCGACCAACGCGACAATCGGAGCAAGGTCGAGCGCCTGGCATCCGGAAAAGAGGTCCTGAACGTGTTTGCCTACACGGGTGGTTTTTCGGTCTATGCTGCCAGAGGAGGGGCACGGCGCGTGGTAAGTGTCGATGCAAGTGCCGCGGCGCTGGCTGCCGCCAAACGCAACTGGGCCCACAATCGGCATGTTCCTCCCGTGGGGGATTCCGTACATACTACCCTCGCGGAAGATGCTTTCGAGGTCCTGGCTCGCCTGGCGGGACAGGGTCACCATTTTAATATGGTAATCCTCGATCCACCCGCATTTGCCCAGAAACATAAGCATGTCGATCGTGCGCTTGCCGCGTACCGGCGCTTAACCATTTTAGGCTTAAGCGTTCTTAAAAAAGAGGGGATTCTGGTACAGGCTTCTTGCTCAAGCCGGGTAACTGCCGAAGAATTTTTCAAACAGATCCATCTTGCGGCCGGCCAGGCTGAGCGCCCGCTCGTGGAACTTGCCCGGACTTACCATGCTTTAGATCATCCCATTTCGTATCCGGAAGGAGCCTATCTCAAATGCCTGTTTGCAAAAGCGGCATAGACCAAAAGAAGAAATTGGAAATTTCAATCATTTCTATATGGTTGAGAACAATATTCCGAACTGCATTTAGCGGCTTCACAGCTCCGAGATGAGCAGCGCCGTCTGACTCTATCAAGAATCTGTATACGAATTGGAATAACACCTCTATCCGGTAGGTTAGTGGTTCGAGTCCACTCCGAGGAGCCTTTTATCACTCCACAAGTGCGCATCCTGGCTAAAGGATGTGCATTTTGGTATTTACCAGTAACCAACCTCTTACTGATTCCTTTGCTCACGCCACAAGCCCGCGTGGATGCCAATCTTAATCAGGATGATCCCAGATGAATCACAGGAAATTATAAACAGTCTTCTAAATAAATCGAGAACAATGAAGTGATGATGCAATTACGGTTTGAGCTATTTCCTGTTTCGCTTTACCCATATTATTTAAAATAACCATCTAAACATTTCTGAAGCAAAACCAATTGACACAAGGGCTTTTAAGCCCCTGGTTAAAATCAAATCCCGCACTCTCGCGGGATTTATGTTTTCATTATGCCTCTTATCGAAAGAATATCTTAAATTTCCTCTTTTCCCCTTTTTCGGAATAATATGTGAGCTATACTTCTATATATTCAATAGTTAGGCTGCCCATAGTACATGTTCAGTTTTTCAATTATCTTCTCATGACATATTCATTCAGGACGGACGGCGGTAGGAGATTTTATATTAGAACTTGTCAGACCAGGACCGGATTAGCCCAAACCTCATCAGGGGTAGTTTTTTCAGTGAACATTCTATGAAAGGAGAATTTAAAATGGTCGATCAGGTGAAATGCCCAGAATGCGAGGGGTTTCAGGTCTCAGTTGAAACGCAAACCCTCGATCCGGCTTCGGGCAAGCAATTTCGTGGTTCGGTTACGATAGTCTTGGTGGTAGCGTTGTTTTTATTTGGCTTGTGTATGCTGGTTGGAGGTTTTAGCTATGCGATCAGCGAAGGACTTCCCGCGCTATTATTCGTCTATATTGTTATCGCCGCATGCTGTATCGTGCCCGGGGTTTTACAGATCAAAAAGTTTTTAAGAGCAGTTACGGTAAATCAATTCCAATGTTCCGCATGTGACCATCATTGGACGCGTCGTATAGACGAAAAGGAGCGAATAAAATGCCCCGCTTGCGGTGAAACCGATGTACTTGCCGATACGATCACCGCCGATCGAAAAACAGGCAACAAGGTAAATTTATTGGTTACGGTTCTCTGGGGCATCTTTGCCATTGTCCTTATCGGTGGAGGTCTTTCGATGGCAATACTAGCATGGAAAGAGGGAGACACCGGCATCATACGATGGACATTTGGCTCTACAATAGCTGGATTTGCTTATCTAGCGATTGGAATAAGTATTGGTCGATATGGGGTTAGACCTGTCCTTAAATACTATAACGCGGATCGAACCAAGTTATTCAAAGGTCGTTGCCTTGCCTGCAAATATGAGTGGAAGCAGTGGGAGGGGGAAGAACCTGAACCACTTCACGTAGCTGAGGTCAGTAGCGAAGAGAGCGGTGACAAATGATATTCTGACCTTGTAGGTATTATAAAAGTATTCACCTGGTATTCCACACTGTTGAATCAGCGGTTTTTTATAGTTGCTTATTTTTTGACAATATGTAGATCTGCATGACCATTCGCCGCTGCAGCTGACCCTGCGTGATGCACTATTCGGTAGCGATGGTCCTGTTGTTGGAATCTTGAAACGCAAGTGGAGCACGGGGCGGATGAGCTCAAAATCGTTAGACTCGAACAAGAATCTGTACACGAATAGGAATAACACCTCCTTCCGGTGGGTTGTAGGCCGTTCGCCCCGACGGGCTGCGCCCGTAGGGCGCCGGCCCGAACGGGGTTCGAGTCCACTCCGAGGAGCCTTTTGATAATTTATTAAGTAACCTCCTGGCTCGGATCCTGTTAGCAATACTCAATCCAAAGTCGTTATTGATAATTATCCATTTCTTGGGTATAAGTAGCTCTTCTGGCTTACGGCTGACACCATCCAGACATACTACATTTCGGCTTCTCTTCATGCTTGAATTCAGACCGAAGAGAAATTCTGCTTAGCACAGCCTGTTTACCGGAACGACTTGAACCCCCAGTACTCACTAATATTGGATTACGAGTTATCAAAAGGGTTAAACATCATGAAAAGCACTGAAAAACAACCCTTACTTACACCCGTCATGCGTTGGTTCATGTTCGCGATGGTGCTGGCCAACATCGCCTCATCAATGTCACGCATGTTGTTGCCTATCTACTTAACCGAGTTGGGCGCTAGCGTTGGGCAGGTGGGTTTGGTTTTCACCCTTACTTCGGTCGTCATATTAATCCTGCTGATACTAGGTGGCTGGATATCCGACTCCATCGGACGGTTGCGGGCCATCGCTATCGGTAGCGTCGGGGGCATCTTAGGCTATATAGCCATACTGCTGGCTCCCTCCTGGCAATGGATGGTGGTCGCGCTTTCCATCCATCAAATCCCATATGCCCTGGTAGGGCCCAGTTTTGGAGCATTCATCGCTGAGAACTCCGCCGAGGAAAACCGGGGGAAGGTATACGGGATTACTGATACGTTTTACCAGATCACCGGTGTGTTAGGGCCGCCGTTGGGTGGGTTTCTGGCAGGTGCTTTTGGCTTCAAGCTCATGCTGCTGGTCGCCGCCATTCTGTATTCACTGGCGGCGGTATTGCGCATCTGGATGGCAACCACCATGCGCTCCCCAGCGGAAGGCAAGCCGGAAAAGCTCACCACCGCGTCCCTCCGAACCAGCCTCACAACCATGGTCAGCATGCTCATCGGTGGTGGAGTGATCACCTGGATTCTCGTCACCGATGGCGTCAGGGATATCGCCTTCAGGCTGTCCAATGAATTACAGCCACTCTATCTGGAACAAGTCGCGGGGATCTCGATTGAGGAGATCGGTATCCTGGGCGCCATTTTTTCTATTGCCATGATGTTCACCCCAATCATTTCCGGGAGGATTTCGGATAAATATGGCGAACGGGTGCCCATCACACTTGGATTCTCGATGGTGTTTGTGGCATTTATGATTTTCCTCCAGGTCAATGTCTTTGTGGGTTTTGCTATAACCTGGGTGATTTTCGGTTTTGGGGTAGGCTTATTGAGCCCAGCATACTCATCGTTAATATCTAAGGTGGTTCCACAGAAAATGCTGGGAACCTTCTCTGGCCTTCTCCAGAGCAGCATAGGATTGATATCCCTGCCTGCACCTTGGCTCGGCGCGCAGCTGTGGGAACGGTTCAGCCCACGCCTGCCGTTTATCATTACCGCCGCGTTTTCCTTAATAACCATAATTCCAACCTGGTTTAAATTTAAAGTGCCGGAAAAAGTAGAAGAGCCTCCCGGAATAGATGCTGGTGATGTTGGGACTTGAGGTGCCAGCGCAATCACCTGGGGGCTATGTTATTTTGAGGATATCTACCCCACTCACGACAACCGATTGTGTATCGCCAATGCCTCTCGCACCATTTCCTCGATGACTTCCGCCACTGGCTTGACCTCGTGCACGAGACCAATACCTTGACTGCAAGCCATCACACCAAAATCCACGTCACCTTCTTCAAACATGCGTTGTGTCCTCGTCCCAGCCATGACCGACAGGATCTCGTCCAGTCCAGCCTGGTTTGCCTCCAATTCCGCTACTTTAATAGCTGCCGGGTTTTTCCACGCGCGGATTGAGTTATGTAGCGAGCCGAGTATTGGCATGGTGTCTTGCTCTGTTGCGGCGGAAAGCGCCTGTTTGAGGTCGTCATGGATGGGACATTCGTCGGTTAATAACAACCGTGTGCCAATGGTGACCCCCTCTGCTCCTAAAGCCAGCGCTGCTAGCAACCCCCGACCATCGGCAATACCGCCTGCAGCCAGCACTGGTACCTCCAGGGCATCAACGGTTCGGGGCACCAGAGTCATCGTCGTCAACCCCAATTCACCGATGTGACCACCTCCCTCACTGCCAAAAATTGTCACCGCATCAACGCCAACCCGCTGCGCGCTGAGGGCATGCCGCACACTACTGCATTTGTGGGTTGTTTTCACCCCGCCTGCTTTTAGCCGCGCCAGTAATTCCTCAGGAGGCCGATGGCCGCTAGTCTCAACCACCAGAACGCATTCCTCCAGGATGACCTCGACGTAAACTTCGTTGTCAAGAGACTGGAGCGCCGGAAATAGGGTCAAGTTGACGCCAAATGGCTTATCGGTAAGCGACTTGGCCTGGTGAATGGCTTTTCGGAATTTGTCCTGAGTGTCAAACATCGCCGAGGCCATCATACCTAATGCGCCGGCGTTGGAGATTGCCGCCACGAACTCTGGCCCAGAGATATGCATCATACAACCCCCGATGATAGGGTACTGGATGCCGAATAAATCTGTAATTCGGGTTTTAAACATTATTGATAACCTTTCCTGTTTTGTTGATACCGGAGAACCCCGTTGAGGCTCCAAACAATGCCTGGGGGTGCCGCAGACCTCGGAGGTCCTAGACGCCTGTCGATTCCTTTGGTAATGAAAGGAAACGATCTATTGTACTCCGGTGAACAAAAGAATGACTACCATGGCGCCATGGCGACCGATCAAGACTATCGTCATCCAGGTTAAAGTGTTTGCTCCTGGGATGCTCTCCAGGAGAATACCTGAGTGGCACTTCGAAAACCTCCACCGGTAAGAGAGTATAATCACCACAACATACTGGGGTGTATTGTAATCAGGGGCAACCTGGAGGGTTTGACTACAGACTCGATCTCCCCAGCTCCAAACTATCTTACTAGGTACAAGCTGGTAACCGATGACGGAAAGATCAATCATGCTATCCAATGGAGACCATACCAGTGGCACTGACACCCCGTTCTCAAATAAACAATATAGCTAGGCGGAGACAATAAAGTGATCGACTTCAGTCTTACCGATGAGCAAAGGGCGTGCCGAAAACTTGTTGGCGACTTCGCTCAAAAAGAAATCGCACCAATCGCCCATGAGCTGGATGAAGAGCAACGCCACAGCCCTGAAATCGTCAACAAATACTTTGAGATTGGTCTGCTCCACTATTCTGTCCCCGAGGAGTATGGCGGGGCGGGGTTGGGCTCCTTAGATGGGTGTCTCTTCAGCGAGGAACTAGGCGCGGCCTGCGGCGGGGTAGCTGCAACTCTGGGAGGCAATATTTTAGGGCTAACCCCTTTTCAAATTGCAGGTAGTCCCGAGCTAAAGAAAGAGCTTCTGACCACGCACTGCTCCGGACCCAACCTGGCCGCGTTCTGTCTCACTGAAGCAGATGCCGGGTCTGACGTTGCTTCCATACGGACCACGGCCCGTCCCCAGGGTGACGAGTATGTCATCAACGGCACCAAGCGCTTCATCTCCAACGGCGGCGTGGCCAGCCTCTATTCGGTGTTTGCCACCGAAGATCCCCAACTTGGCTACAAGGGTATCTCGGTATTCATGGTCCCAGCCGAAACCCCTGGCGTTTCCAGCGGCAAGAAAGAGAACAAGATGGGTCAGCGCGCGACCGATACCCGCGAGGTGATTTTCGAAAACGTCCATATCCCAATTCGCTATCGGCTCGGTGAGGGGAATGATGGCTTCAAGATCGCCATGATGACCCTCGACGAATCCCGGCCGGGAATTGGTGCAGCAGCGGTGGGTATCGCCCGTGCAGCGATGGAGGTCGCCACCGCATATGCCAAGGGACGGATTCAGTTTGAAAAACCAATCGCCGCTCAACAAGCCATACAGTTCATGCTGGCCGACATGGCGATAAAGGTTGATGCTGCGCGACTGCTTTGTTGGCATGCCGCCTGGCTCCACGATAACGAGCACCGCAGCTCAAAGGAATCAGCGATCGCAAAGTGCTTCGCTGGTGACATCGCCATGCAAGTGACTACCGACGCGGTTCAGGTGCTGGGAGGTTATGGGTACATGAAGGAGTACCCAGTCGAAAAGTATATGCGCGACGCCAAGTTACATCAGATATACGAGGGCACAAACCAGATCCAGCGCCTGGTTATCGCTAAACATCTACTCAGCTAGACTGAGGTTTTCTGCTAGGCCCACTGGAAGATGATAAAGGGAAGCCGAGTATGAGTCGACCCCTGTGGTTCGTAGAATTATTAAAGAAAGTGTTTCCAAGTCGTCATCTACTTGCTAGGACGACGAAAGTACCCATTGTTGGGGCTATCATCGATCATCTGCTCTTCGAGGGTGACGACCTGATGTATCTGCCAAGGAGCCAATCAATCAGAATCAACCAAGCGATCGATTTGCCGGGTGAGATGGTATTGCCGTCACAGGTTGTCGATCATTTCATTGAACAAGCCAGCGTTCACTGGATCATGGATGTCTGTATCTGTCGCCAGGCAAGTAAATGTAAGGATTACCCGATCGATCAAGGTTGCCTCTTCCTCGGAGAGGCAGCCTTGGGGATCAATCCCAAGCTTGGGCGCCGGGTAACTAAGGAAGAGGCGCTGGAACACGTTCAACGATGCCGCCAAGCCGGCTTGGTCCATCTGATCGGTCGGAATAAGTTAGACACAATCTGGCTTGGTGTCGGTCCGGGAACCAAGCTGCTTACTATTTGCAACTGTTGTCCCTGCTGTTGTCTTTGGAGGATGCTGCCACACATCAAACCTCAGATCAGCGCCAAGATCACACGTATGTCGGGGGTTACTGTCACAGTTAGTGATGATTGTATAGGTTGTGGAACATGTACTGAGGATGTGTGCTTTGTGGACAATATTCACTTAGTGGGGGATCGTGCGGTCATAGGTGAGGCATGCAGAGGTTGTGGTCATTGTGTTACCGTCTGTCCTGAGGGGGCGATTGAGATCAATGTCGAGCGTAATGAATTGGTGGCGAAAACCATCGCTAGGATTTCCCCGTTAGTGGATGTTTCTTAGCAATACAAGACCACCCCGGTAGGGGCGGTTCGCGAACCGCCCCTACTGTCGCCTCACCGGATAACGCGTACCCAAATCCTACGTCGGCGAATGCTTTGTACATTCCTTACCCGCGCATTGGGTGGTACTTATCCAATTCCCACTTCAGGGGGTTATCTACGATGTAGCGTCGGATACGATCCAATTCATTCTTGTTGCGAATGATATGTTCATAGTAATTACGTTGCCAGAGAGACACGCCATGTGTACCGCGTAACCGATTTACCTTGCGCGTGGATACAGATTTGAAGTTCTGGAGGATTGCTCCCAATGAACCTCTTTGGGTTCCCCGCGGATTCCGCCGGGTTGAAGGAGGATTATCTGTTCCCAATGGATGTAAGGGCGAAGCATTAGCTGTTTCCTCCTGATTTAATCGGGAAACACCTTCAGCTAATGCTTCGCCCTTACCCTCCCCCGATAGGACTATGACACCATGGAGGTGATTGGGCATTACAACATACACATCGAGACCGACACCTTTAAAATGTTGAGGGATTAAGTTCCAGAACGCGTCAACAATACGCCCAATTGGTGTTAATATGATCTCTGCATTATTAACCATACCCAATAGAGGCAGCCGA
>JAUVOZ010000018.1 GCA_030598885.1 Anaerolineae bacterium
CGGCACGAATTTTAGGGATAAGTAGAGATCAGTAGGCAGTAATCAGTAATCAGTAGACAGTAATCAGTAAACAGTAATCAGTAGACAGTAATTAGTAGACAGTAATCAGTAGACAGTAATTAGTAGACAGTAATCAGTAAACAGTACTTAGTAAACAGTAATTTGTGGTAGTAATTAATTATCTGTAATCGATCTTTAATGGACATGCATCTGAATACTGACTACTGACTTCTGACATCTGACTACTGATATCTGATTACTGAATACTGAAAAGGAGAAGCGTTGATGAACATCGAGAAAGTTGGAGTCGTAGGTTGTGGGCTGATGGGGGCAGGCATCGCCCAGACAGCAGCCCAAGCCGGCTACACCACCATCGTACGTGAGCTCAATGAGGAATTATTGGAAAAGGGACTCAGTCGTATCAGTGGTTTCTTGGATAAGGGGGTGGAAAAGAAGAAACTGACCCAGGTGAAACGAGACGCGACCTGGGAATGTATTCGCGGCACAACTGATCTGTCTGACCTTGCTGACTGCGATCTGGTGATCGAGGTCATTTTTGAGGATCTCAATGCCAAACAAGAGCTGTTTGGGGAACTGGACAGTATTTGCCATGAGAACACTATCTTCGCCAGCAATACTTCATCTCTCTCCATCGCAGAGATAGCATCTGTCACCGGACGACCTGAGAGGGTGACCGGACTGCACTATTTTTTCCCCTCGGTCATCAACCAGTTACTCGAGGTCGTCGCAACTGAACAGACGGAACCTGAGGTGATCGAAGCATTGCTCGTCTTCGCGCGCACAACAGGTAAGATTCCCATCGTCGTCAAGGATGCGCCGGGGTTTGCCGTCAACCGATACTTCGTTCCCTGGCTGAATGAGGCGGTGCGGATGCTGGACGAGGGTCTGGCAAACATCCCCACGATCGATGAGGCCGCCGGTGAGAGTTTTAAAATTAGAATGGGACCATTTGCGCTCATGAATGCAACCGGAATTCCCATTGCACATCATTGCACCGTCTCTTTTGCAGAATCCAAGGGAGAGTTTTACAGACCAGCAACTGGATTAGATGCTCAATTAGAAGCTGGCAAACCGTGGGACTTGGATGGCGAGGTGGACGAGACGGCGAAAGGTGCGATTGGCGAAAGACTGATGGGTGTCGTTTTTGGTGTGGCTTCTCAATTGGTTGAAGAAGGCGTGGCTTCTATCGAGGATACTGATCGAGGGGCGTTGGTAGGTTTACGTTGGGTAAGGGGTCCATTTGGCATGATGAACGATATAGGAATAGATCGGGCACTAGAGTTGGTTGAACAAGTCGATGTGCATTACGATTCATTCGATATGCCAGACCTCTTACGGCAGCAGGTTGCTGAGGGTCAACCCTGGACGCTGCGCGAGGTGAAGTTAGAGACTAAGGATAGAGTCGCCACGATCACTATGAACCGACCTGAGGCTATGAACGCACTCAACGAGAAAGTGCTCAGAGAGCTGAAGAATACCATCGCCGAGCTGCGAGAGGATTCTACCGTGCGGGCGGTTATCATCACCGGTGAGGGGTCAGCATTCATCGCAGGTGCCGACATCAAGACCATGCTGGCTGCAGATCTAGCCGAAGTCGAAGAGTTCACCCGCCTCGGTCAGGGTGTGATGGATGACATCGAAAGGTTGGATAAGCCGGTTATCGCCGCCATCAATGGCTTCGCTCTAGGTGGGGGACTTGAATTGGCTCTGGCCTGCGACATCCGCCTAGCCTCCACGGAGGCCCGAATGGGTTTCCCTGAGGTTGGGTTGGGCATCTTCCCCGGCTTCGGTGGCTCCCAACGGGCGACACGACTGATTGGAAAGGGCCAAGCTTGTGAGCTGATCTTTACCGGTAAACATATAAACGCCGAAGAGGCGGCGCACATAGGATTGGTCAATCGGGTTGTCCCACCTCAGAAGCTGATGATTGAAGCGCGGAGGCTAGCGGAACGCATTGCCGGACAAGGTCCGATCGCGGTAGCAAAAGCTAAGACGGCCATTAATCAAGCGTTGCAGACAGGATTAGATGCTGGTCTAGCGTTCGAGCTTGAAGCTGTGATGGAAACCTTCGATACCGAGGATCAAAAGGAAGGGATGACGGCCTTCCTTGAGAGAAGGAAACCGGAGTTTAAAGGGCAGTAATCAGTATTCAGTATTCAGTAATCAGTAATCAGTATTCAGTATTCAGTAGGCAGTAAACAGAAAGCAGTATTCGATGACTATAAATCAGGTGAATGCCGGCAACATATATAGGACACCAATCTGACTACTAACGTCTGACTACTGACGTCTGACTACTGATATCTGACAGGAGGATCGATCTTGGCAGAAAAGCGGAAGGTAATCAGGAAAAGGATAAAAGCCGCGGATGAGATGAAGCGGTTCATGGCCGATCATTATTACCAACTCGATAATGCTGCAAAGACGGGTGAGGAAAAGGTGGCTTGGTGTTCAAGCGTGGGCCCCGCCGAAATCCTCAGAGCGATGGGCTTCCTGGTCTTCTTCCCCGAGACCCATTCCGCGATGCTGGGTGCTACACGCATGGCCACGGAATTAATCCCTCACGCCAATGCACGAGGTTACACACCCGAAATCTGTTCATACCTCACCGCGGACATCGGCGCTTTCTTGCAGGGTGTGACCCCATTGTCAAGAGCATACGAGGGGATAGAAAGTGTGCCCAAACCAGATGTGTTGGTTTTCAACACCAATCAGTGTAGAGATGTCCAGGATTGGTTTGCATGGTATTCCAGAGAGTTTGACGCCCCATTAGTAGGTATTCATACACATAGGGGGGTTAAAGATGTAACCGAGAGCCACATCTCTTCCATCGCCATACAATTGGAGGCTATGATTGAGCCTTTAGCAGAGATATCGGGCAAGCGGTTCGATATGAATGAACTCAAGAGAGTGGTAGCACTTTCACGGGAGTGCTCTGACCTGTGGAAGAAGGTCCTTGACACCGCGGCTGCAATTCCATCTCCGTTGACGTTTTTCGATGGCACCACACTTATGGGACCCGCGGTCGTGGGGAGAGGAACTCAACCGGCAGTAGATTTTTATAAGATCCTACTCGCCGAGCTTGAACAAAGAGTAGAAAATCATGCTGGGGCTGTGGAAGACGAGCGATTTAGGATTTATTGGGAAGGTATGCCTATCTGGGGTCGATTAAGAGCCCATTCTGAGTTGTTCGCTGAGTTGAAGACCTGTGTGCTTGCTTCGACCTACTGCAATAGCTGGATTTTCTCTGCGTTTGACGCCGAGGATCCATTTAGAAGCATGGCAAAAGCATACACGGAGTTGTTTATCGTGCGGTCAGATGACGCCAAAGAGGAATACATAAAAGCGATGATCGAATTCTTCAATGTCGACGGCGTCATCTTTCATGATGCCAGAACCTGCCCCAATAATTCCAATTGTCGTTACGGTATGCCTCAACGGCTTGAGGCGGATACAGGTATTCCAAGCCTAATCATAGATGGAGACTTGAATGATCTGAGGTGTCTCTCCGATGAACAGACCAACACAAACATCGAAGCTTTTATTGAACAACTTGAGGAACATAGATAAAGTGCACGATAGAGTGATAAGCGGAAAGGGAAGGTGGGTAAGGAGAGGTGAATGCTAGACAGTTTATTTCGACCTAAGTCGGTCGCGGTCATTGGCGCCTCCACCAAGGATCTCTCGATTGGCAACCGGATTGTAAAAAACCTTATCGATTTTGGCTTCAAGGGATCCATTTACCCAATTAGCCTGAAAGCGGATGAAATCCTAGGCGTCCAAGCATATAAATCAATTTTAGATGTTCCAGGTGATGTCGATGTTGTGCATATGGTTATTCGGAGCAAATTTGTACCTCAAGCGATCGATGATTGTGGGGAAAAAGGCGTCAAGTTCGTCATTCTGAACGGTGGAGGCTTCGCGGAGGTTGGCCCGGAGGGAGCCGCCATACAAGAGGACTGTCTTAGCAGGGCTAAGACTCACGGCATTAGAATATTAGGCCCTAACTGTCAAGGGATAATCAACACCGATCCTGATGTACGCGCATACTGCAACTTCACTTTTACCAAGCCAGATCCAGGGTCTATCTCCATTGTCGCGCTTAGTGGTGGTGTTGCCGAGGCAATTCACCAAGCTTTTGCTGAAATGGGTATTGGAACCAGGATGTATGCCTCCAACGGGAATGCTTGTGACGTCACCATACCTGAGATCCTTAGATATTACGGAGACGACCAGGGAACGCGGGTGATTGTGCTATACGTTGAAGGACTTCGGGACCCAGAAACATTCTTGAAGGTAGCAAGGGAGGTGGCAGCGAAAAAACCAATCCTCGCCATGAAAGCAGGGCGCACAGAAGAGGGTGCGAAGGCGGCTGCTTCGCATACTGGGGGTCTTGCGAAAGAAGATCTCGCCACCGATCTCATATTTGAAAAGACAGGCATCCTCTCCTTCACCGATGAGGAAGAATTATGCCAGGCGGCGGTTGCTTTTAGTTCTCAACCCATACCGAAGGGCAATCGTGTAGGCATGATCACCAATACCGGTGGTCCAGCGGTCATTGCGACAGATGTGCTCATCAACGCCGGATTGATAATACCCCCCCTTTCCGAAAAGGCGAAAGCGGTTCTAAGGGAAAAGCTTTTCCCCGAAGCCTCCGTGGGTAACCCTATCGACGTACTGGCAACCGCTGGGGCAGAACAATTCCGGGCTGCGATAGACATAGTTATGGAAGAAGATCAGATTGACAGTGTATATCTGAATTTCGTCACACCTTTCTTTGTGGATGCGGAAAGCATCGCCAGAGAAATCGTCGAAGTGAATAAAGAGAGAAGGAAACCGATTATCTGCAACCTGATGACGGATAAGCGCCAGTGGGTCGGAACGGTGGAAACCTTGAAGCAGGGTGGGGTTCCATATTACAGCTTCCCCAGTACAGCAGCAAAGGTGCTTACAGCGTTAACCAAGTATAGCGAGATCCGCGTGCGAGATATTGGCCAGGTTAGAAGGTTCGATGATGTTGATCGGGAGAAAGCTGAATATGTACTTCGGAAAGTAAAAGAGGCTGGGCGTGAATTACTCTCCGCAACCGATGTGTACGGGATTTTAGACGCATATGGAATTCCTGCTGCAGACTGGCGCATAGCAGCCGATGCCGCTGAGGCCGTGGAAGCTGCGGCTGAAATAGATTTTCCAGTTGTGGTTAAAGCAGACGCGGAAACGATCGTTCACAAGAGTGATGTCGCCGGCGTAGTAGTCGATCTTTGGGATAGCGATTCTGTACAGGCTGTCGTAGAAGAGATGGAAGAGAGGTTGGAGGTTAAAGACCTGAAGTTTCTGATTCAGAAATACCTCTCTGGTGGCAAGGAGGTCATTATTGGTGCTAAAGCCGAGGAAGGGCTTGGACACCTGGTGATGTTCGGGATAGGTGGCATCTATGTCGAAATCATGAAGGATGTGATATTCAAGCTTACTCCGGTAACGAAGGTTGAGGCACAGGAAATGATCTCTTCACTTCGCGCAGCACCATTATTGGAGGGTGTAAGGGGGGAGAAAGGAATTCACCAGGAAGGGATCATAGAACTTATCCAACGCGTTTCTCAATTGGTTTCTGATTGGCCAACGATCCAAGAACTGGATTTGAATCCGATTATCGCATATAAGGATAAGGTCTTCGTCGTTGATGCTCGAATTTCCGTCTCCAATAGCTATTCGGGAGAAAGATAGCTATGGCCAGTTGGTTGAATTTGGGTCAAGTCCTTAAAGTAAACGCAAAGAAATTTCCACATACTATTGCGTTGAAGGACAAGGATAGGAAATTCACATACCCAGAAGTAAACCGGCGAGTAAATAAGTTAGCTCACAGCCTTCTTGCTCTGGGTTTAGACAAAGGGGACAAGGTCGCGGTATTGCTTGAAAATTGCATTGAGATCGTGGAGGTCTATCTGGCTACCGCGAAGACAGGAATTGTCATAGTGCCGGTAAATTTCCGTTTGGTAGGCTCGGAAGTCGCGTATATCGTAAACAACTCCGATGCCCAAGCGTTTATCGTGCACGATGAGTTCACCCCAACAGTTGACGCTATAAAACCAAAACTAAAGAATATTGACGCCGATCGCTATATCGTTGTAGGTAAGGAGATCGACGGATATCGGGAGTATGAGGCGTTTATTCAAGCGTACCCCGAGAGCGAGCCGGAGATAATGGTTGATCCGCGTGACACTTGGATCTTGATCTACACTTCGGGAACCACCGGCAAACCCAAAGGGGTTGTTCGTTCTCACGAATCGCATATTGCATTCTATCTCATCAACGCGGTCGATTTTGGGTTCAACGAACATGATGTTTGCCTAAATGTCATGCCATTGTGCCACATCAACTCCACTTTTTTTACCTTCACCTTTACTTATATTGGCGGCACTGCCTATATCCATCCCGCGCGCTCATTTCGAGCTGAAGAAATCTTGGAGATCATCGAGAGGGAAAAGATAACCTTCATCTCGCTCATCCCGACGCATTACAACCTGATATTGAACGTGCCAGAGGTAGCGGAAAAGCGTGATGTAAGTTCGATTCGAAAACTACTTTGCTCTTCAGCACCGGTCAGGAAGGACATGAAACTTGCCATTATGGACTTCTTCCCAGGTGTCGAACTCTACGAGGCGTATGGTTCTACCGAAGCGGGGATCGTTACCGTGCTCAAGCCTGAGGATCAGCTCAGAAAGCTGGGCTCCATAGGTTTCGAATCGCTGGGCACAGACTTAGTCAAGATCCTGGACGAAGATGGTAATGAAGTTAAGGTCGGTGAGATAGGCGAGTTATTTTCTCGTGGTCCCATGCTCTTCGATGAGTATTACAAAATGCCAGAAAAAACTAGTGCTTCGTTTAGAGAGGGTTGGTTCAGTGCCGGCGATATGGCTAGGCGGGACGAAGATGGCTTCTTCGAAATAGTAGACCGCAAGGATAACTTGATCATCACTGGCGGCGAGCATGTTTATCCCAGCGAGGTAGAGAAGGTGATCGGTTCCCATCCCAGCGTCCTGGATGTGGCGATCATTGGCTTATCGGATGAAAAATGGGGAGAGTCGGTTACAGCGTTCATCATCCCCAAAGATCCCAACAACCCACCCGATGAGAAGGAGATCATCTCCTTTTGCAGGGACAAGATTACCGGTTATAAGCGTCCTAAGGAAGTACATCTAATATCTCAAGAAGAGATGCCTAGGACAGGGTCAGGGAAGATCCTCCATCGCGCACTACGTATGCGTTATGAGGGCAGACTCGAATAGGACTATCGCCCTGGCGACTGGCTATACCTTTGCATGCGAAGGAAGAGGAGGTTGAACATATGGCACGCGAACCCAAGATTGCCATCATCGGAGTGGGCCCTGTAGGTGGCATCCTGGCCGCACATCTAGCCCATGCTGGTCACTATATCGTGTCGTGTGACATCCAAATACCTCATCTAAACGTCATTAAAGAAAGAGGATTGTCCATCACCGGTGTCTCAGAGATGATCGCTGAATGCAAGCGGGTTGCTTACAATGTTTCCGAACTTTCAAATTTCCCTGATCTCGACACGATCATCATTTCCACCAAAGCATCTATTCTCCCGCAACTTATTCCAGAAATCGCAAAGGTAGCCCGACCTGGGATGCGTTTCATTAGTTGTCAAAATGGCCTCGATAACGAGGAATGCCTGGCTGAAACATTTAATCCAGACAATGTTCTCCGTATCGTTATCAACTATGGCGGTAGTCAAATGGGTGATGGAAATATTTACATGTCATTCTTTAATCCGCCCAACTACATTGGCGCCATGTCACCCGAGGGAGAACCACTAGCCCGTATACTGGCGAAAATGTTGACCGAGTCGGGACTCGAGACACAATTCACAACCGACATCAAAAAGTACGAATGGGAGAAAGTCGTCCTCAATGCAGCCCTCAACCCAGTATGCGCGTTAACCCGCAAGCCAATGAAGGACATGATGGACTTTGAACTCACCGAATTATTAGTCGAAGAACTCCTGCGCGAGGGAGTCGCGGTAGCCGAAGCAGCCGGCATAACCTTCGACGCTGGGTTTCTCGAACACGGCATCCAATACCTGAAGAATGCGGGTTACCACAGAACGTCAATGCACCAGGATATTCTCCGCCAACTCCCAACCGAAATCGACTGGATCAGCAGCAAGATTGTTGAGTGGGGACGCACGCACGATGTCCAAACCCCGTATAACTTCGTTATCGCGGCGCTCATCAAGGGTTTGGAGATGGAGTCGGGAGCACCGGAAGAGCATTAGCATCATCCGGAAAGAGATCGATGGGTTAATAACAAATGACTGAAAAGAAAATATATGCTGGTATTGATGTAGGAACGTCGACGACCAAAGCGGTGATCATCGACGCCAACAAGAGGGTTCTCGGGAGTTTTGTGCGACGCTCAGGTACGGACTTATCCTCGGCGGCGACGACAGCGTTTAATGAAGCGATAGCGCTTGCGGGGACCACCCCCAGCGCAGTTCAAGCAATAGTCGCAACTGGTTATGGCCGGAAGAACGTATCCATGGCTCATGACACAATAACCGAAATCAGTTGCCATGGGCGAGGATGCTATTATTACTTCCCCCAAGCGATCACTGTTGTGGATATTGGCGGTCAGGATAGCAAGATCATCAAGCTTGATGCGCAGGGTAAACGCATTGGTTTCAAGATGAACCGCAAGTGCGCTGCCGGTACTGGAACCTTCTTGGAGGAGATAGCCTATAAACTTGACATTCCTATCGGTGACCTCAACGGCCTAGCTCAATCAGCTAACAAGACCGCCAAGATTGGGAGTTATTGTACGGTCTTTACTGCTACCGAGATTTTGGATCGAATCAGGATGGGTGAGAAGATAGACGACATCGTCCGAGGGTTGTTCGATTCCATTGTTAAGCGGATTGTGGAGATGGATACCCTGACCAGCAAGGTGGTTATGACCGGGGGAGTTGCCGCGTTTAATGACATTGTGCCGGTGCTTTTAAGTGCTCGAACAGGGACCGAGGTGGAAATCGCTCCTCACCCTCAAGAGATGGGAGCTTTTGGAGCAGCACTATTTGCCGAAAAAATAAAACAATCGAGCAATTAAAAGCTCGGTTTTCGCTAGCTAAGGGATATATTTATTACTATTTGATACGGTTTCCCGAAGTAAATATGTGTAGTTGAGGAGACTCTGATGCTCGTAAAAGACCGTATGACCCCTAATCCGATAACCATCACACCTGATACCCTTTTCTCCGAGGCATTTCGTCATATTCGTGAAAAAAGGATTCGTCATTTGCCAGTGTTAGATCACAACGAAAAATTAATCGGTATTGTGGCACAAGCGGATTTGCTACACGCCTCGCCTTCAACGGAAAAGACGCTCTCGCTTTTTGAGGTGAATTACCTTTTAGCCAACATGCATATCCGTGAGGTGATGAGCAGCCCTCCTATTACTGTATCTGAGGACGCTCCCCTTGAAGAGGCCGCACGCGTCATGGTGGAGAAAAAAATTGGGTGTCTACCGGTAATGCGTGAGGGCATTCTGGTAGGGATGATCACCGAAACTGATATATTCGAAACGTTTGTAGAAGTCTTGGGAGGTGAGGAGGCATCACTACGGGTCACAGTACGAGTGCCTGATGTGCGAGGCGAGTTAGCCAAGGTTGCAGGGGTGATCGCCAAGCTAGGGGGAAACATCTGCTCGGTAGCTCGATTCCGTGGTGAGGCTCCAGAACATTGCTATATCACCTTCCGCCTGGAGGGAGTGGACGAGGATGTTTTAGTTTCAGCACTGATGGACGAAGTAGAGGAAGTGGTCCATATCTGTTGTGCTGCTTGATTTTTACATCTGATTACAGTAGTCAGACATCAGTAGTCAGACGCCAGTAGTCAGATATCAGTAGTCAGACAGCAGTAGTTAGACAGCAGTAGTTAGACAGCAGTAGTTAGATGTCAGTAGTTAGACACCAGTGTTCAGATGCCAGTATTAAGATATTTGCCTGCAGAAATACGACAACTAATTACTGATATTTTAATTCTGAATACTGAATACTGATTACTGATATCTGAATACTGAATACTCAAGGAGGTTCAAATCGATGTTCTTCCAGAAATCCTACATCCCCTATGGGGGCTACTGGAGTACGCCGTTCTGCCGTTGGCAGGGAAGCTTCGCTCATCTAAATGCCGTTCCCTTCGCCGCCGAGATCGCTATGCGAGCCCTGGAGGAGAGGAACATCTCGTCCCAGGTGTTCAACAGCCTCTACTTTGGGACCACGGTCCCTCAGATGCACAGTTTCTATGGAGGCCCCTGGCTGTCCGGTCTTATCGGCGCCGAGACCATCACCGGTCCGATAATCGGACAAGCTTGCGCGACTGGTGCCCGCGTGATGGCCCTGGCCGGCTTTGATTTGGAGACCAGTGTTGGTGCCGGGGAGGAGCGGGTGATCCTGACTATTACTGCCGACCGATGTTCGAACGGCCCTCACATCTACTATCCCAACCCAATGGGACCGGGTGGCACAGGTGATAAAGAGGACTGGGTGTTAGACAACTTCAGCCATGATCCGTTCGCCAAAAACGCCATGATAGAGACTGCCGAGAATGTAGCCAAAGAGGCAGGCATCACCAGAGAAGAGCAGGACGAGATGACGCTCCTGCGCCATCATCAGTATGATGATGCTCTCAAGGATGACGCGGCCTACCTGCGCCGTTTCATGGTGATGCCCATCGAGGTGAAGGATGCGCGGGGACGCAAGGTCCTGGCCACCGTTGATGGGGACGAGGGAGTGTTCCCCACCACCGTGGAGGGGTTGGCCAGGCTCAAACCAGTCCAGGAAGGAGGCACGGTCACCTACGGGACACAGACCTATCCCGCCGATGGCAACTGTGGGATCGTCGTTACCACACGGGAGAAGGCACGGGAGCTGAGCCGTGATCCAAAGGTCGAGATCCAGTTGTTGTCTTTCGGAGAAGCACGCGCCAAGAAGGGTTACATGGCCCAGGCTATTGTCCCGGCAGCCCGGCAGGCATTAGCCCGGGCTGGCATCTCGATAGAGGAGGTGCAGGTCATCAAAACACATAATCCCTTCGCGGTGAACGACATTTACTTCTGCCGCGAGATGGGATTAAAGCCAGAGGTGATGAACAACTACGGCTCGTCCCTCATCTGGGGACACCCGCAGGGACCCACCGGTCATCGTTTAATAATCGAAGTGATTGAGGAGTTAATACTTGTCGGTGGTGGGTACGGACTGTTCGTTGGTTGCGCTGCTGGTGACACGGGTGCGGGAATTGTTGTCAAGGTCACCGACTAACAGGTAACGCGGAATTTCGGAGGAAATGATGACAACAGGGACCAGTAAAAGAAAGGGTAAGCGTATCGGAGAAGTTCGGTGTCAGAATTGCTTTGTACGCTTCTGGCCTCCGCAAGGTGTAGAAAAGGTGCCCTGTCCCGAATGCGGTTGGGAATGGTACATTTCCTGGTCGGGCAAGCTGGCCAAGATCAGAAAGCCGGTCTGGGAGAGTTGGGAGAGGCACCTAGCTGAGGCGAAAAAAGAGACTGAAGATTAGGGAGATTGCAGATGGCGCTCAATCGCGAGATTGCATACATAGACCTTTCTACTGCTGAGATCAAGACAGCTCCCATCCCCATCGGGGTGCGCCAGTTGTACCTGGGAGGGCGAGGGCTGGATATGTACCTGTTGTACAACCATCTGGAGCCGGGCGTTGACCCACTGGGACCCGATAACGTGCTCACGGTCAGTGCAGGCTTGCTGGTGGGTACGCCGGCTTCAGCCTCAGCCCGAACGCACATCGGAGCCAAGTCGCCCCTAACCGGCTTCGTCGGTAGTTCCAACATGGGTGGCTTTTTCGCCCCCGAACTACGCTTTGCCGGATTCGACCACCTGGTTATCAAGGGTAAGGCCGACGGTCCCATCTACCTCTGGATCCATGACGGGGAGATTGAGATCCGCGACGCCTCCGATATCTGGGGCGAGAATATCTTTGATACTCAGGAGCTTATCAAGGATGAGTTGGGTGACCCAGAGGTCAAGGTGCTGTGCATCGGTATAGCCGGAGAGAACTTGGTGCGCTTCGCCAATGTGATGACCGGTATGAAGAACGCCGCTGGTCGCACAGGGATGGGCGCGGTGATGGGCTCGAAGAATCTCAAGGCCATCGCCGTCCGAGGCACGATGGGTCTGGAAATCCGTTTCCCCGAGGAGTCGCTGGAGTACAATCGCCAGCTCATCGAGCACATCGGCTCGACGAAGTTTGCCCAGATTATGCAGAAGTGGGGCACGATGTTCATCTACGGGGTCACCAACACCACCGGTCTGGTGCGGGTCCGGAACTTCCAATTAAACCAGCAGGTAGGGGGAAACATCGAGTGCGAACACATCGAGAAGTACTCCCTGGGTACCGAGGGCTGCTACGGCTGCATCCTTCACTGCCGGCACAAGTATCAAATCAAAGATGGACCTTACGCTGGAACCTACGCAGAGGGGCCGGAATATACCAGCCAGGGCGCTTTCGGGATGGAAGTCGACTGCAATAACTTCGAGACGATCCTGGTTGGCAACCACCTGGTTAACATGTACGGGGTGGACACGCTGGAGATCGGCAGCATGATCGCCTGGGCAATGGAGCTATACGAGAAAGGCATCCTGACTGACGAGGACACAGGTGGCTTGAAGCTTGAGTGGGGTAATGACCAGGCGGTGCTGGAGATGATCAGGTGCATCGCTGAACGCAAGGGGTTGGGCGACATCCTGGCTGAGGGCCCGTTGCGTGCCGCCGAGAAGATCGGTCAGGATTCGATCAAGTACCTTATCCATGTCAAAGGGATGAGCAACCTGCATTCGGACGAGCGTTCCACGCCGTCGCTGGCACTGGGCATAGCCACGGGCTCGCGAGGTTCCGACCACCTACGCAGCCGACCGGCGATTGATCTCTACCATCTGCCCGAAGAGCTGCTGCGCAAGATATACGGTGGTCCCAAGCCATACGATGGCCCACTTTCGTCCGACTACACATCCTACGAAGGGAAGCCACGTATGGTGCAGTGGCAGGAGATGATGTACGAGGCGATTGATTGTACCGGCATCTGCAAATACCACACTATCTTCCTCAGTCCCAACTTGATCAGATTCGAGGAGCTTTCCAAACTGATCTACCTAAACACCGGTCTGGAGTTCACGCCGGAGGAGATATGGGACATTGCCGATCGCGCTTATACCATCGAAAGACTCTTCAATATCCGTGAAGGATTGACTCGGGAGGACGACTGGCTAGTGGACCGTTACTTCGACGAGCCGACCCCCATCGGTCTGCCGATTGCCCGAGACAAATGTATCGATCGTGAGAAGTTCAAACAAATGATAAACGAGTATTACGAACTGCATGGTTGGGATGAGGACGGCGTGCCCCGGCCGGAGACGCTTAAGAAGTTAGGGTTGGACGGCGAACCTTCGCATAAGCTGTAGGAGATTCTAAATGGAAAAGATACTGGTAGTGGCTCATGAGAAGTGCACCGGCTGCCGACTGTGCGAAATGGTTTGCTCGGTGAAGCACACCGGGGTTAACAATCCCACCCGTTCCCGGATTCACATCATCAAGTGGCCGATGGAGGGGTTCGAGCTACCGATGCTCTGTCAGCAGTGCGAGGAGGCTCCTTGCATCGCCGTCTGCCCCAAGGATGCCCTTTCCCGCGACCTCACCCTGGGACGGGTGACGCTGAATTATGACCTGTGCATCGGCTGTAAAATGTGTGTGACCGCCTGTCCGTTCGGTGGAATGGGGATTGATACCGTAGTTCAGCAAGTGATCAAGTGTAATCTTTGCGATGGAGACCCGATTTGTGTCCGCTTCTGTGACCCCGGTGCGCTCCAGTTTGTGCCTGCCAACACAGTGAATCTGATGAAGAAGCGAGATGCCGGATTGAAGTTCTCCGAGTTGATGAGGAAATCATTGATAAGTGATGTTTAAATCGCCGGTGACCACAGGATGAGTGGAGAGCATCTTTATTGGTGAACGTAAGTTCGTCGATGTTGGAATTAATATTTTGTTTGGACAAACGGATTTTATAAACCGAGGTAATTGGACAATTGAACAAATAAGAGGGATGTCTTTGACTAAAGCATATGATTTGACCGAGGTCCGACGGTCGATTCGCCAAGGATGGGAAGAAGTAGCAGTTGAATATACGAAAGATCGGCTGGGCATATTTGGGCGATATGCCGAGCGATTATTAGACCTACTTCATCTACCCTCGGGCAGCGGAATGCTTGATGTAGGGTGTGGAAACGGTGCGGTAACCCTACAGGCCACTAATAGGGTGGGACCCGAGGGGCGAATCACAGGAAGCGATATTGCAGCAGCGATGCTACAAATGGGTAAGGCTAAAGCAGAGGAGGAGAAGACCGATGTCACATTCTGTCAGATGGACGCCGAGCGGTTGGGTTTCGCCGATGCCTCATTTGACTGTGTGACTTGTGCCTTCTCTCTCTTTCAATTCCAAGATATGGACCAGGCACTGGCCGAGATGTGGCGAGTGATGAAGCCGGGAGGTCGATTGGGTCTGTCCAACTGGGGACCGGGCTACTTCACTCCTATCGCTTCGCTCCAGCGGGATCTATTTCGGGAATATGGGATCAAGCCTCTGCTGGTCAATCCCCTAGTCTTCGATCCGACTGAACTTCGGAAATTATTAACTCGAACTGGTTACACCGCTGTGGAACTGATAGAGGAGACTGATGAGGTTTGGTTTGAGACTCCTGAGCAAGTATGGGCATTCAATTTGGATATGGGACCCTTCCCGATAATGCTAAAACGGCAGTTATCTGCTGATCAACAACGGAAGTTAAATAATCATTTCATAGCAATGTTAGAAAACCTAGTATCAGATCGGGGTATTAAGAGCACCTTCAATCTTATCTACGCTCTGGCCAGGAAAGGAGGCGTTTCTTCTGTTCCATAAGGATTGGCTCATTTCGCAATATACAATTTTCCCCATGAGTCCTTAATATTTGCGGGCGGTACCATTTTTAATGCATATGGGCCTAACGGGCTGGTGGGGACTCAGATGACTATGTATTGATCATCAATAATTTCAAATCAGGAGGAACAAAGTGGAATTCCGATTAAGCGCCGAACAAGAGCTATTCAAACGAATGATCCGTGAGTACTGCGAGAAAAACGTCGAGCCTCGCTCGCGCGAGATGGACGACAAAGAAGACGGCATCCCGGATGAGATCATTAAGGGATTAGCCGATCTGGGCGTCTTTGGTATCGTGATCCCCGAAAAGTATGGCGGTTCTGCTCCCGAAGGCGAGGAGATGGCCTACGCCAACATTGCGGTACAGGAACTTGGTCGAGCCGAGATGAGCATGGCTCTTCCCGTTTACACGTTACTGTGCCTTGGCTGGGGATTCCTCATCGCCAAATATGGCACGGAGCAGTTGAAGGAGGAGGTGCTCCCCAGAGTCGCCGCGGGTGAATATTTTACCGGCATCGCTACAACCGAGCCGGGCGGCGGTTCTGACATCGCTAATATTCAGACGAGTGGTGTCTACAAGGACGGCAAGTTCATCGTCAACGGCGAAAAGGTGTATATCAGCGGAGTCCTGGAAGCAATCGAGCAGCGTGAGGGAGGTCACATCACTCTCATCCGCACCGATCCTGGGGCTGGTCATCGTGGGTTTACCTTCATCTTCATCCCCGCTAAATTACCTGGCATCTCTTATAGCGTGTACGAGGACATCGGTCGGATGGCTCTCTCGACAGGCGGTCTGGCGTATAAGGACGTGGAAGTACCTGAACATTACGTATTAGGCGAGGTCAACCGTGGTTTCTATCTCAACATGGAGGGTTTTAATCTAGCCCGCATCCTGGTGTCCGCCGCCTGTGTCGGTATGGCCGAGAAAGCGCTGGAGATCTCCCGGGACTATGTGAAACAGCGAGTACTCTTTGGACGACCTCTGGCCAAGTTCGAGGGGATCTCCTTCGAAATTGCTGATGACCATGCCAAACTTGAGCAAGTGAAGTTATACCTTCAGTACACAGCCTGGGCTGCTGATACGATATACAAAGAGCCTGGTTTTATCACCCAACGCGAACTCAGCCGGATGGTTTCGATCTGTAAGATGATAGCACCGAAGCTAGGAGCGGAGATAGCTCAACGTTGTATGACCCATCTCGGAGCGTTCAGCTATACCAAGGAGTGCTCACTGGGTCGTGGACTACGGGGAATTTTGTCTTATGTTGTCGGGGCTGAGGGCGGTTACCATATTCAGAAGCTCATCATCGCCCGAGAGTTCATAGGCGATGAGGCAGTGCCGTACCGCTAATGATCCGACAGCAGTCAGTTGAAGGTAACTCTGTTACTTAAGACCGATATCTGACGATAAAAGGAGGGTTGTGAGTGGAGAAGGTCGAGTTTGTGGTCGTGGGAGCTGGATTGTCTGGCTTAGCTACTGCGATGGTTCTGGCCGAGGCGGGGGCTGAGGTGTTGGTCGTTGAGCGTGGTGATTATCCGGGCAGCAAGAATGTAACCGGGGGTCGCCTCTACCTGGGTCCTATTCGTTCATATTTGCCTGATCTATGGAAGGACGCCCCACTGGAACGCCGGGTCGTAAAAGAACGACTTACCATGATGGCTCCTGAATCCTCCATCACCGTCGAATTGAGTAGCGATCGATTCCGTCGACCACCCTATCCCAGTTACACTCTCCTTTACGCGGTCTTCAACCGCTGGTTCGCTGACCAAGCATCAGAGCGAGGTGCTTTGGTCATCCCGGGATACAAGGTTGATGATTTGGTCGTGAAGGATGGGCGGGTTGTAGGCATTATCTCCTCCGGCGACGAAATACACGCCAACGCGGTTGTTGCTGCTGATGGTGCACATTCTTTTATGGCG
Source organism: Anaerolineae bacterium (assembly GCA_030598885.1). GTDB lineage: Bacteria > Chloroflexota > Anaerolineae > Anaerolineales > E44-bin32 > DUEZ01. Next base: position 16,963 of record JAUVOZ010000018.1, read on the forward strand.
GAAAAAGCTGGTTTGCGAAAACCGCACGCTGCGAAGAATTTTGCCGTTGCCATCAAGGAGGTTATCGAGTTTACTCCTCAGGTCATCGAGGATCGCTTCGCGTTGGAAGATGGCGAAGGAACTGCACAATTATTCTTTGGTTCCTTGACTAAGGGTATTCATGGAGGTGGCTTTCTATACACCAATCTGGAGAGTCTGTCTCTCGGGCTGGTCCTTGCCATTCAGGATTTGATGGGAAAATCCGGTTTGGAACAAAACCAGGGACCGCCTCCCGTATCGCCCCACGATTTGTTTGAAGCCTTCAAAGAACGATCCGAAATCCGACCTCTAATTGCTGATGGTCACACGGTCGAATATTCAGCCCACATTATCCCCAAAGGTGGCTTTCGAGCCATATCCCGATTGGTGACGGATGGGATGCTTGTCGTCGGCGATGCTGCCGGGTTTACATTGAACATGGGGGTGACCGTGCGCGGTATGGATTTCGCGCTAGCTTCAGGCGTGTTAGCTGCCCGAGCTCTCCTGCACGCTCGAGAGCAAGCTGATTTTTCGAGTGCCACTCTTTCCTACTATAAAACCCTACTGAAAGAGAGCTTCGTCTGGCAAGACCTAAAGACCTTCCAATACATGCCCGACTTTATGGCAAACCCCCGTCTTTACGAGCGATACCCATCAATGGCGTGTGATCTCTTGGAACAAATGCTGTGGATTGGAGAGCAACCCAAAGTGAAACTCTCAGCGACCATATTACGCACAATTCGTCAGAACTTACTCCGTGTGGATGTGCTGAGGGACCTTATCAGGATGCGAAAAATCTAATGAGTGTGCCATGAACATTGAAGCCAAATTAGGCTTGGACGTTTTTAAAGTCGACACAGAGCCCCATATCGTTATCAAGCATGAGATCTGCCAGGCAAAATGCCAGATTCGCTACTGCCTTAATATCTGCCCAGCCGAGTTATATACACTGGACAAGCAGGATGAGGTTCAGGTGAATTATGAGGGATGCTTGGAGTGTGGGGCATGTCTCATGGCTTGCGAACATGAGGCGTTGACGTGGCAATATCCCCGGGCAGGATACGGGGTGCAGTATCGGTTTGGATAGAGATCGCAGGGTTTGAAGGATTACCGTCCATGTTTATCTCCCAACTCAAATGGAAAACCTTATGAACATCATTGTTTGCATGAAACAGGTCATTGACCTGGAGCAGATTCGCATCAAGCCCAAGACCAGAGAGCCGGTTATTGAGGGGTTACCCTTCCTATTCGGTGACTTCGAAAAATGCGCGTTGGAGGAAGCGGTTCGTATCAAGGAGAAGCACGGCGGAAAGGTAACCGCTTTAGCTGTAGGCTCCCCTAAGCTAAGGGACACAATCAAGGAGGCGTTGGCCATTGGCGCGGATGAGGCCATCATCTTGATCGAACCAATTTTCCAGGATTCTGATGCCATGGGCTCAGCTCGTGTTATAGCCAAAGCCATCGAAAAAGTAGGGGAGTACGACCTGATCCTGCTGGGCGATAGCTCAGCCGATGAGTACTCAGGTGAGATTCCACCCCGGATCGCTGAGTTGTTGGACCTTCCCCAAGTTGGTTTCGTCCGGGAGATCGAGGTTATGACCGATAACGATCAGATGACTGACACAAAAAAGGTTCGAGTCGTGCGCGACATGGAAGATGCTCTGGAAGTGGTTGAGATGGCTCTACCTGCTGTAGTAGGAGTCACCAGCGAATTAAACACACCCCGCTTGGCGCCGTTGTCCGCAATCCTGAAGGCCAGTCGGAAGCCATTGAATGAATGGGGACCAGACGATATCGGTGCCACGGCAGATGAGCTGGGTCCAAAGGCCTTGGTTGTCGAAGTGCTTAGCAATCTAGCCCCGATTCAGGACCGCAAGGGAATCAATTATCAGGATGTGGAGGAAGGAGTTGCAGAAGTCGTCAAGGCTCTACAGCAGGAAGGAGTCTTGACCCAATGAACGGGATTATTGTTTACTCCGAATTGGAAGAAACCGCCCTGGGATTGTTGACCAAGGGGCGGGAGTTGGC
>JAUVOZ010000125.1 GCA_030598885.1 Anaerolineae bacterium
CCAGGACGTTCAACCATCTCCAGGGTATCTCCGCTGGTAGAAGTAGCGTACTTTCCGATTTTCGATACGGCAATTTGGGCTTCCATCGCTTGCATTCTACAATGTCCCAATTTGGTTGTCCAATTGTAAGCTGATTCTAAGGTTACTTTTATTAGATATAAGCTAGAGTAAGAACGTGCGCATCGGTGAGATGCATGTCTATTGCGGGGATGCTATTTTAGGAGGTTCTATTGGCAGGCATCACAATTGAGACTGTTTATCTACCTTCAGTGATCGAAGAAGCGATCGGAGCTGTGGCTAACTTAGTTGGCGATAAACCGGTGGCAGTGATCGCTGAGTCGCCGGCACACTTACCAGCGATCGAGGGACGTAGTGAATCCCTTGTTCAGGTGGTCACGAACCTGATAGCCCGGGTTATAAGAACCACGGATCATACACAAATTCGAGTTCAGGCAGAATTACTTTCAGCCAGCGATATATCCTCGGGGATTGGAGTCGCGTATGAGGGGATGCCGGTACTGGAGGAACGTGGTATATGGGCGGTAGTCACAGTATCCGATGTTGAAGAACACGTAGAGCTCCCTACACTCGAGATCAACGATGAATTATTTGAGATGGCTGAAACTGAAGGACCCGGTGCAGATGAGCTACCCATGACCTCCTGTAAGGCGATCATCGAGGGGTTTGGCGGGCACTTATGGGCTGAGAGTCAAACCGGATTAGGATCGCGCATACGTATGGCATTGCGGCTTCAAGCAGCAGGCACAACAACTGCCGATGTGTCGTCTCTGCGCCGGGCAGTTGATACCCGTCTGATTGAAGACATACATTCATCAAAAACTCTTCTGATACTGGTTGAAGATGCTAACTTACAGGAGCTGCTGTCGAAAGATCTGACCGAAGCTGGTTACCAGGTGATCGTTACCCCCAACGGAAGGGAAGTGTTGCCGTACGCCATTAACGAGCGACCAGACCTGATCATGCTCGATTTGCTGGCTCGGGATCCGTTGGCTTTGGATGTGGCTTTAGTTCTTAAGCGGGACAGGCGCACTCAAGGTATCCCCGTACTTTTCCTGACTTCGGTAGACGACCCTCAGATGGGGAAGCGCATGGGTGCGGTCGACTTCGTGGTACGCTCCGCAGGGACTGGCGCGTTACTGGCAACGGTCAATACGGTGTTGCGACCTGACCTCAGCCCTACATCCAGGGTGCTGGTTGTAGAGCCGGAAGAGGCGCTTCGTGAGAATATGGTTATGATGATCCAAGCTCATGGCTACCGGGTGACTATTGCGACTGGTCCGGAAGAAGCCCATGTGCTGGCTGAGAGGGTGAATCCGGGGCTCATCCTGGTCAACGCTGAGCTGGCCCAGGAACGCAATTACTGGCTACTTCGAGGGTTACGACAAATATCTGAGGACAGCGAAATATTCGTTTTGGCTGACGCTTTGAGCGATAAAGAAGTTAAAGCCGCCATCAGTCGTGGAGCATCGGGCTACAGCGAGACAGGAAAATTACCTGAGCTACTTAATCAGGTTCGCGTCAAGCAAGGTGGAGGTCAAGCACCAGAAGGATTCTAAGTCTAAAATCTAAACAAATAGCACCGAACCATCCTGGCAAGGACTCCTACGATCTCGTGTCAGGATGGATCGATGTTTTAATACCATGTAATTGAAGGGAGTGCGTGGGAATTAACCAATAGTCACCGACGTGCCATGCCCTGCCTTGAGCATCACATCACCTTCAATCGCTGGCAATGTCCATCGGTAGAGCCATTTGGCTTCTTCAGTATGCATATTTATACAGCCGTGGCTCTTCGGACGGCCAAAGTCGTTATGCCAATATGTGCCATGGAAGGCTACACCTGTGGAGGTGAAGAAGGATACCCAGGGAACCCCGGGCAACTCATAGGCTTCGAGGTTGCCGGTCAAACGACCATCACCCATGTGACGCAATGGCGTCTTCTTCGTGATGTAGAAATTACCGATGTGCGTAGCGGTGGGAATACGGTTCTCATGTGGTCGGGAATCAGGCACTCCACTAGAAATGCGGGTACGCATCACTAGGTTATCGTTCTCAAAAGCCAACATCTCTTGTTGGGCGATCGAAACGAATATATGTTTAGCACCTAATGGGAGGTCGGATGAAATGGGGGTAAGTTCCTCGGGCTCAACCCTACGCAGATGCTCTGCTCGAACGAAGTAGCGCACTTTTAGAAGGTCATCCAGCAGCCGATACCACAATTTACCATCTGCCCCTCTTTCAATTGACTCGACCCAAGCGACAGATTGGTAGTACAGACGGTAAAGGGGGTCAGACGTTGGGTCTGGCCGGCGGTAGGAGCGGGTGAAGGGTACAGAGACTTCGAAAAGGCCGCCGCCAGCAGGCATCATTATCCGCGGTGTCTGTGGTTCCCAGCGAACTCTTTGCAGGTGTCCCGAGTGCGCATAGCCATCTGGGACACAGTACCACAGAGGGTTGTAAGATGGACCTTCATCTGGGATTTCGCATGTCAGAAGCGTGATGAGAGTGTCCCGCTTTAGTGTAGTGAGTCGGCGGGCTCGGAAGGATGGCTCAGCATACAAGTAGATCCAATCGACAGTTACCCTTCCTAAGCCTAATGGTTTATGACCATCTTTAGGGGGAGGTGATATAAGTGCCATGCTGCAAGCTGAAAGACCAGCGAGTTTGAGAAAATCACGGCGTGAGAAATTACTATACATAACCCGATTTTAATCGGTTAGGTAGGGATAGACAATCCTTACGTTTGGTTCATGTCCTTAATAACATCACAGTTAGATATGTTAACTGCCGGATTGTAATCCAATGTATTGACTTCAAGCAGACGATAATAGAGGAGATGAAGTAAGATGTTTATTTAGACCTGCGTGGTATAATCCGCGTCACCAATATGGTAATGTGGCGCCCTGCAAATCCAGGGCGTCAATCCTATGCAACGACAAGCGGAATATGCCTTATACTGCTTGTCTTGATTATCCAAAATGGTTTGATCGTGGTTCGCGCCTTTGTAGCTATCGAGATTCCGGTTGAGATGCGTCATCAATTGGTGGAGCAAATTACGCGTCTCAAACAATACACTCCCTCCACGACAGTCCGTTGGGTACGACTGGAGGGGATCCACCTTACATTAAAATTCCTGGGTGATGTATCGCTCGACAAGCTGGATCAGATCACAGTGTTGCTGGAGGAGGTCGGGCTTCGTCATACTCCATTCAGAATCGACATAGGCCAATTTGGTTGTTTTCCCAGCCCACGCCGTCCGCGTGTTCTATGGGTTGGGGTGGAAGATTCATCGGGGGTGTTAAAAAGTTTGCAGGCGGATCTGGAGGGGGTATTATCGCAAATTGGATTCAAGCGTGAAACTCGGCCTTTTCACCCCCACTTGACCCTCGGTCGGGTTAAACGTGGAGCTCATAACTCCACTGTCCGCTCGCTATCGGCGATACTTGAGGAAGTTACGATTGGGGATCTTGGCCAGGTAAATGTGGATGAGATCTGCCTTATCCGAAGCGACCTTAAGCCAACAGGTGCGTTATACACAAGGATAGCCATGGCCAAACTCGAGGTCATTCGATGAGTGTTTCTCGACCACCAATAGTGACCGTGATCGGTGGTGCTATATGCACACCGGAGCAATCTAGAACGGCTGAAACTGTAGGACGGTTGCTAGCGGAGAGTGGGGCTATTTTGGTCTGTGGAGGCCGAGGCGGGGTGATGGAAGCAGCCTGTCGTGGGGCTACGCATGTGGGTGGATTCACTATCGGTATTCTTCCCGGATTTGATCATCAAAAGGGGAATCCATATCTTACAGTTGTCATACCCACAGGACTTGGACATGCACGCAATGCGCTTGTTGTGCAAGCCGGACAGGCGATCATCGCCATTGGTGGAGGCTATGGCACATTATCCGAAATTGGTATGGCTCTTAAAATCGGCCGGCGGGTGATTGGCCTCGGCACCTGGCAAGCGACCAACGCTGATGGCCAAACGATAGGATTGATCGAAGTACGGACACCAGAAGAGGCAGTGGACTTGGCATTGGAGGTGTGTAGTAATGGGGATTATGTAGGGTAAAGTATGACCGAAACGGCTCTGACACTTTCACATGCAATTGTCGATACTCTTGAGGAGAAGAAGGGTGAGAATATTTTACTTCTCGATCTTAAAGGAGTATGCTCTTTTACGGATTATTTCGTTATCTGTACCGGGGTGAGCGAACGAACTTTACGGGCGTTAGCGGAGGAAGTACGGCTTCGACTCAAATCCCGACATTCTACTACCGCACGAAGTGTGGAAGGCAAGGCCTCTAGTGGGTGGGTTTTAATCGATTATGGTGATGTCATAGTGCACCTGTTCTCACCTGCCTTACGTGGCTACTATCGGTTAGATGATCTATGGCGAGATGGCCAAATTTTGTTGCATATGCAATAAAGAGTCTGCAGAAGAATCAAATGCCAGCAGGAATTGGAAGCCACGTATGCCTTTCTCTTTCTCGCTCTTAGGCTTTGATTAGAGCAACCAATTAAGTCTTCCTAGTGGTGTAAGTATTGTGTAATGGGCATATTCCAAGGAGAGTCGTACAGTAAGATGACTCATTGGAGTAATCTCATTAGAGGATTAATGCCACAGATCAGGCGTGATTTATTGTTCAAAGATCCAGGGATCAATGTCGCGGGACCAATCGACCAGGTCCTCTGATCTGAACCACAAATCAATTTCCTTCCTTGCCGTTTCAACCGAGTCGGAGGCATGGGTGAGATTCCTCCCTACCTCAAGGCTGAAGTCGTGCCGAAGTGATCCTGGTTCGGCTTCGATTGGTCGTGTTGCTCCTATTGTCTGCCGCACAGCAGCGATGGCACTAGGACCTTCCCAGACCATCGCCATCACAGGTCCAGATGTGATGTAGTCTAGTAGGCCATCATAGAAGGGCTTTCCTTGGTGCACTGCATAGAGGCGTTCTGCCATCTTGCGTGAGACAGACTGAAACCTGGCGGCTACCAGGCGTAATCCCCGTCGTTCAAGCCGGCTGATGACCTCACCAATCAAGCCGCGTTGCACGCCATCGGGTTTCACAAGGATAAATGTTCTTTCCAATGTTCCCTCCACAAATGTTGAACTCGGGGATCAACCCCGAGTTCGGGATATTTCTATTCGCTGGGGTCGGATCTCTAGGCGACATCCATCCCACGTCGATAGGCACTGATGGCTTCTGAGAGTTGATCATTCTTCATATATGCGTCCCCCAACGCCTGCCATAAGTCTGGCACATCGGGATCGCGTTCGAGCGCGGTGCGCAAATCCTCGATGACCGTTTCAACTTCGTATTTATTACTAATCAGCGTTCCATAGTCCGCTACGGCACGATTGAAGTTGTCGGATGCTAAAGCCTGCCGAGCGCTTTCCAGTAATTGGGAATAATCCTTTGCCGGTTTCTTGGGTTTAGTTGGGCTCGGTGGTGGTTTGAGCTCCTCTGGTGCCGGTGGAGCCTCGGCTAATGGCTGGACAGGTGGCGGTTCTGGTGTAGGAGGCGCTTCGACCTCGGCCACGGTCTCAATGGGGATCGGTTTTACGGTAGGTGGCGCTACGGGTTCAACCGCAGCCACGATCTCAACTGGGATTGGTTCAATAATAGGTGGTGCTTCAAGTGTCTCGGGTGTCAAAGGCACTGCTGCTCCAACCTCAACTGGGACTGGTTCAAAAGGAAGTGGAACTTCGGGTTCAGCTTCAGCTATTGGTTCGACCGGGACCGGCTCAGGAAGCGGTGGAACTTCAGGTTCAGCTTCAGCTATTGGCTCGGCCGGGACCGGCTCAGGAGGAGGTGGAGCTTCAGGTTCAACTTTAGCCATTGGCTCGACCGGGACCGGCTCAGGAAGCGGTGGAACTTCAGGTTCAGCTTCAGCTATTGGCTCAACCGGGATCGGTTCAGGAGGAGGTGGAGCTTCAGGTTCAACTTCAGCCATTGGCTCGACCGGGACCGGTTCAGGAGGGGGTGGAGCTTCAGGTTCGACTTCAGCCACCGGTTCAGGTGGGGAG